>JANXXW010000263.1 GCA_025350425.1 Rhodospirillales bacterium | reverse complement strand
TTCACCACGTCGAAGCTCGGTCGTCCCGAGGCGAACTCCACCGCCACCTTGGGCCGCTGCTGCTGTTCGGGGATCTGTTCGTAGCCGACCGAGATGCCGGTCAGCTCCTCGAACTCCTTCTGATGTGCCGCAAACACGTCGGCGCGCGGCGACTTCGCCATTATCACCTCGATCTTGCCGCCCTTGGCCTGCTTCCAGTCGAACGCCGATTGCGCGCCCACGCGCTCTACCAACGCCGGTGCCGCGAGCAGCCCAGCCGAAGCCTGCAGGAGATGTCGCCGACGTATCATGCTGTTCGTCCTTCCCAAGATCGGCCTCTGCGGGCCGTATGGATGATCCTAGACTTCGCCCGGTTCGACGCAAAGTGGCCCGTGGGTCGAAACGACGGCGACATCTCGTGCGAGTGCAGCCGCCGCCAAAACAGCGCGTGTCTCGGGCGATACAATAGTTGCCATTAGCCCTAACCGTGCATCGCCGATCTGCAGCGTGCTTTCCGCCGGGCCATACCGCCACGCCAGCGCGATGGCAAGGCAGATGGCGGCATCCAGCCGATCCTGGTCGGCCTTACGCGGCTTCGTGCGGACAGCCTCAGCAGCAAGCCAATCCGCGAGCGGCCCAGCCTCCAGGCAGCGGACGAATGCCGCCATGCCCTCAGCCACAAGTGGCCAATCCGACGGAACGAACTTCGACGCCGCCGGATTGTATTTGGCTGCCCGCTTTCGGCGCCACAATGCCGGCACCATTGCCGGCAGTGCCATAGCCGGGAAGACCTCCATCACGAACCGGCCTACCGTGGCACCACGCGCGCCTACCGGATCCTGCATCGCGCCAAACGCGGCGAGGAACGTCCATATCGGGGCATCATCGCCAAACATCGGCGCCGCCATGCCGCCGCGCCGTGCTGGCTGCACGCCACCACCCAATCGTGACACCAAGCTGGCGGCCACCCGGTCCACCGGACGCGAGCCCTCGTGGTTGGGCACCACAGTCGGCTGATCGATGGCGAGCAGCAGATAGTCCGCCGGCTCCGACAGCTCATCTATAAAGGATAAAGCCTGCTGAAACGTCGCGAGGCGGGGTTCATGGAACGTCGCCACCGGCCCGGATAAAACCAGTGCCGCGATGGCACCCGGCTTTTTCGGGTTGTTGGCCCAGGCCGAGTCGAACCCGACCAAGACCTCCCGCATCGATCGTCAATCGTCGCGGTGAACCCGTTCCATGCGTTCATGCCGTTCCTGCGCCTCGATCGACATGGTGGCGATCGGCCGTGCCTCGAGCCGGCGAAGACCGATCGGCTCTCCGGTTTCCTCGCAATAGCCATAACTGCCGTTTTCGACCCGCTGCAGGGCCTGGTTGATCTTGGAGATCAGCTTGCGGGCACGATCCCTGGTCCGCAATTCCAGGGCGCGGTCCGTCTCGACGCTGGCGCGATCGGTGATGTCGGCCTCAAGGATACCGCCCTCGGAAAGGCTGGCCAATGTGCCGTCGGCTTCTCGCAGTAACTCGCCGCGCCAACGGAAAAGCTTCTGCCGGAAATATTCCTGTTGCACCGGGCTCATGAACTCCTCGGTTTCGGCTGGCCGGTAATCGGGGGGCAGTGTGATCATCATGGTCGCGATCCCGGTCAAAATTCCTCCCGGGCGAAGGCTCCGGGCGCATCACTCGGGCGGCTTATAGCCACGCTCGCGCGCCACGCCAAGACCGAATTATGGCCATATTTCCGTCATTTGCCGGGTCAGGCGCCTAGGATTAGCCAAAACGGAAACGTTCGATCTCTATGGCAGCCCGTTGCACGATGCTGGCCAAATGAACGCGCAATGCCGTGTCGGCAGCCACGGGCACCTGCTCGCCGAGCTGTTTCAGCCGTTCCAGGTTCCCGCGCGTGGCCCCGCCCCGCAGCACATCGAGTTGCAGCCTCGCCAACTCGGTCATCATTTCCCTGGCATGGCTTTTCGCCGCCTGATCCCGTAGTCCGCTTCCCTCAGCCTCCAGCAGCCCCAACAGAACATCGTGGCAGACCGGATCGGTGCGGCCCACCCTGCCCGCCCCCGCCACCTCGCTCGCCACGACGAAGCCGCCCGCTCCCGGGTGGACCCGGACGCTCGCACCCGCCACGATCCTCGCAGCCTGCCCGACCCCAACCATTGCCATAACCAGAACGCCTCCTTGTTCAAATTTGCTCGGCAAGAACTGCCGGCCAACCTCTCCGCGCAAGCTTCCCGCACACCCAAAACCTGTCGATTTCAGTCAGAAACACCTTGGCACGACCATTGCGAGAAAGTTGGGCATCTCGCGGCATTATGCGCCGCAAACATTGACGCCCTCCTACCGGGCGCAGGAGTCCGGATTGCGTTCCATCCTCCTCGGCCTCTGCCTCCTGATGTTCGATCTCGGCACTGCCGGGGCACAGGTGCGTATCAAGGATATCGCCGACGTCGAAGGCGTTCGGCAGAACCAGCTTGTCGGCTACGGCCTGGTTGTCGGCTTGAACGGCACCGGCGACCGGCTCGATGCGGCCGTGTTCACCCGCCAATCCCTGATCGGCATGCTGGAACGACTGGGCGTCAACACGCGGGACCAGGAAGCCAAGCTGCAAACCAAGAACGTCGCCGCCGTCATAGTCACCGCAGACCTCCCCGCCTTCGCCCGCACCGGAAGCCGCATCGACGTGGCGGTCTCGGCACTCGGCGACAGCACTAATCTTACCGGTGGGATGCTGCTGGTGACACCGCTGCTGGGCGCCGACGGCGAGGTGTTCGCGGTCTCGCAAGGCGCCGTCGCCACAGGTGCCATCGCGGCACGCGGAGCGGCCGCATCCGTGACGCGGGGCGTGCCGACCTCCGCCCGCATCTCCAATGGAGCCACCGTCGAGCGTGAGCTCGGCTACAAGCTCGGCGCCAAGCCCATCCTGCGCCTCGGTCTCCGTAACCCGGACCTCACCACCGCCCGCCGCATCGCCAGCGCGGTCAACACCGCGCTCGGTGGCAGCCTCGCCCGCGCCACGGACCCACGTACGGTGGTGCTGGACTTCACCGGTCGCGACGTGATCGACAGCCTTGCCCGCATCGAGGACCTCCGCGTGGAGCCCGACAGTCCGGCCGTCGTGATAATCGACGAGGCCAGCGGCACCATCGTCATGGGCGCCAACGTCCGCATCAGCACGGTCGCGATTGCCCAGGGCAACCTTACCATCCGCGTCACCGAGACACCGGAGGTGAGCCAGCCCGGCGCACTTTCCGGCGGCACCACGGCGGTCGTGCCGCGTACCCACATCCAGATCGATGACGGACAGGACAAGCGCCTGGGCATCCTGAACACCGGCGTCACGTTGCGCGACCTTGTCGGAAGCCTGAACGCGCTCGGCGTAGGCCCGCGCGATATGATCTCCATCCTGCAATCCATCAAGGCCGCGGGGGCCTTGCAGGCCGAACTGGAAGTGCGCTGATGAATGTCCTTCCCGCCGCCACCTCGATCGTACCATCCGGCGATCCCGGCACCGCGAAGCTGTGGAGGGCGGCACAGGATTTCGAGGCGATGGCGCTCAACCAGTTGCTCACACCGATGTTCGCCACCGTGGACAGCGCGCACGGCACGTTCGGCGGCGGTGATGGCGAGGAAACCTGGAAGCCGATGATGGTGCAGGAACTCTCCAAGAACATGTCGAGGCACTGCGGCCTTGGCCTGGCGGTGCCTGTCTACAACCAGATGCTGCGTATGCAGGAAGCCGAACAGGAAAAAACATGAGCCTCGCCATCGCCGTGGATCGCCTGACCGCGATAATCGAACAGGAGAACGTGGCCCTGACCGCGCTGGATTTCAGCACTTCCACCGCCCTGCTGGAGCTGAAGCGATCCGCCATTGCCACCTTCGAACTCGCCGGCAAAGTGACGGGCGAACCGAGGCGGCTCGACGAGATCGCCCGTCTGCGCGCCGCTGTCGTGGCCAACAAAATACTGATCGAACAGGCCATCACGGTGCAGCGCCGGGTGATAGAGACCGTCCTCGCGGTCGCGCCGAAGCGGGACATAGCGCCGCGCTACAGCGCCGATGCCGGCGTGGCGCGCGCCTTCCGCAAGGCGCCAATGACGCTGCTCGCCCGCGCCTGACAGCAGCAGCTCGGTTTGATGTGCGCCTAGTATTGTCGCAACCTTATTAATTACGTTATACTAACAATAGAGGTAGGTGCGGGTTCGGGTGCAGGAGCAGCCCGCCCCTCGGGGTCACGGCGCGGTCCGCGGGCGGAAAGTGCGGCGCGTGCGTCGAGCACCGCGCTTATATGGATCAGCATCTCCGGTATGGCGCGCATTACCAGCGCCGCCGCCACGGCGAGCCCTGTGGCCGGAGGTATGAAGGCACGCCTTGCCGTCGCACAGAAGGACAGTCCGGATATCAAGCCACCGCCAAGCATGAGCCGTTTCTTTCCAAACCGGCCCATTGCCCGCCTGATCCTGGACTGGACACGGCCCCACGGCACGCTCAAATTGCCTCACAAGCTGCGAACGGACGATCTGCTATGCCGCCGACAGATGATTCCGCCTGCGTGATTGTGGCGCTAGGACGCTTCATAACCCCGACCGACACGGACATCCTGATCCGCGCGCTTGCGTCATTGTTCGACCTGAACTGGAGCCTTCGCATCGTCGCCGACGCTGACTGGCATGCCGATCAGTCGCGTGCGACAGCGGAGGTGCTCGGTGTCGAGGCTCGCGTCACCTTTGGCTCCATGCCCGAGTGGAGCGACGCCGATCTGTTCGCGTGCGCGGCCGAGCCGCCGGATCTGGACGCCGCCGCCGCAGAGGCTTTTCGTCATGGCCTGCCTGTGATCGCTTCGGCGTTGACGGCGGGCGCTTACATCACGCCCGAGAACGGCGTCGTTTGTCCGCCCGGAGATGTCGAACAACTCTCGAAAGCAGTCCGCCGCCTCATTTTCGACGATGCGTTGCGGGAAAGCTTCGCCAGCGCCGCGCGCGCAACCTCCCTATAAGGATCATCCGCTTGTCGTCACCGCTTCTCGGCTGCATAGCCGACGATTTTACCGGGGCCACCGACATCGCTTCCATGCTGGTTCGCAACGGGATGCGTACCGTTCAGTTGATCGGCGTGCCGGGGCATCATGACGAAGTGCCCGACGCCGATGCGATCGTCATCGCGCTGAAGTCGCGCACCGCGCCGGTTGGCCAGGCGGTGTCCGAAAGCCTCGCGGCCCTCGCCTGGCTTACTGCTGCTGGTTGCCGGCAATTTTTCCAGAAATATTGCTCCACATTCGACAGCACCGAGCTTGGCAATATCGGCCCGGTCGCGGATGCGCTCGTCGCGGCGCTGGGTTGCGGCTTCGCGCTGGCCTGCCCGGCTTTCCCGGCCAACGCACGCAGCGTCTACCAGGGCTACCTGTTCGTCGGCGCATTGCTGCTCAATGAGAGCGGCATGGAAAACCATCCGCTCACGCCAATGACCGACGCGAACCTCGTCCGCGTGCTCGGTCGCCAGACCGACGGCAATGTCGGCCTGGTGCCGTTCGCCACGGTCAATCGCGGCGCGAACGCGACACGCGATGCGATGACGGGATTGAAGGAGCGTGGCAACCGCTACGCCATCATCGACGCTATCACCGACGATCACCTCGCCACGATCGGAGAGGCCGCAGCGTCGCACGCGCTGCTCACAGGCGGGTCGGGTATCGCACTTGGCCTGCCGGAGAATTTCCGTCGTGCCGGATTGCTGCCGGCGCGGACCAGTGCCGGCGCGTTGCCCGAGGTAAGCGGCGCCAGCGCGGTCCTGGCGGGTTCCTGCTCCCGCGCCACGTTGTTCCAGATCGGCACGGCACGCGAGCAGGTGCCCACGCTGGAACTCGACGCGCTCGAGACGCCCAACTCGGCCGCGCTCGCGAAACAGGCGCTGGAATGGGTGCAGGGCCGATTGGGCACGACACCGGTTGTCATCGCGGCCTCGGCCAATCCCGAGCGCGTGGCCGCGTTGCAAAATAAGATCGGACGCGTCCAGGCAGGCGAACTGGTCGAGCGCGCGCTTGCCGACATCGCCGAGGGTTTGGTCGCACGCGGCGTACGCCGGTTGGTCGTGGCGGGCGGCGAAACCTCCGGAGCGGTGGTAACCCGCCTCGGCGTGCAACGCCTGCGCATCGGCGCCGAGATCGATCCAGGCGTGCCGTGGACCTATGCCGAGGGCAGTGGTCCACCCATGCTTCTGGCACTGAAGTCCGGGAATTTTGGCGCCCGCGACTTCTTCCTCAAGGCATTCAACTGAATCGGAAAGGGCACCTCTCGCGAGGCGCCCTTTCTTACGAAGTGTAGACTTCTTGCGGAGTATCGACTTCGGCTACTCTTGCTCGTCGTGATGCTCGGGCGCCACTTCGGGCACGTCATGCATCGCAATATCCGTTGACGGCATGATTACCGCGGGGGCCTTGCGAGGACGCCGTGTCACCTTCGGTGCCAGAGGCGTCGCGGCAACGGCCTTCATGGGCGCACGCTTCGGCGCGACGGGCTTGCTTGGCCGGATCGTTTTAACCGCGCCGCGCACCAACGGTGCCCGCACGGTGGTCGACCGGGTGGCCGCCTTTGGAGTGGTCTTGCGCGTAGCCACGGAGTTCCGAGTGGCCTTTGGCGCCGTCTTTGAGGCCACCTGCTTGGCCATCGTCGGCTTGCGACCGACCGCTTTCGCGACAACCTTGCGCGCTGGCGCGCGAGCCGCCGACACGGTGGACTTGCGAGCGATGGGAGCCTTGCCGCGTGCCACGGTGGAACGTGTCACTGTCTTACGCGCCGGAGCCGCCGCAATCTTGCGTGACGTCGCCTTGGTTGCCGCGACGGCGCGCTTCGGCGCCGCTACCTTACGAGCGACTTTGGCGGGAGCGGCCCGCATCGTCTTCCGAGCCGGCGCCTTGGTCGCGCGCTGAATCCTTGTGGGAGCCTTGGTCGCACGGGTGGCTTTCGTCGCACGGGTGGCTTTGACTGGTGCCTTGGTCGCGCGCACGACCTTCGCAGGCGCTTTCGTGGCGCGCGTGGCCTTGGCCGCTGTCGCGCGCACTGGCTTCTTTGCCGGCGTCTTGGCCTTGATGGCCTTCGTAGCCTTAAGTGGCTTTGCCGGAGCGCGTGTCGTGCCACGTGCGGCCGTCGCGCGACCCGCAGTCTTGCGCGGTGGCGCACGCATTGCCATCAGTTGCGGGGCTTGCGCCCCTTCGGACGGCGCGCGCGGGGTTTTAGTGGTGGTCTCCTGGCTCACGTCGAGGAACTCCTTGTATGCCGTGTTGTGTGTAGGCTGGTAACCGGAACGGTTCTAAATGCGGCCGGTTCCGCAACATAGAAAGTGAAGCACGCAAGCAGCACCACCAACGAGGTGATGCGATGACAAGCTGGTTGGCTCATCGAGCGTGCCTTCCTGGTCGTACGAACAACTCTCGTTCGGGCTCCGGCAAGCATCTGCTGGACGGTCCACGAATCGCACGCGCGTACGCTTGTTCCGCTATCTGCCGTCTCAAGCTTATATGTCAATAAAAAGTAACGTTGATTCGTGCAGAATATAAAAAAACGCCGCGATGTTTCCATCGCGGCGTGTCACGCGCATCGCGCATGGTAGGGCGTGTCAGAAGATACCGGGCTTGCCGACTACGAGGCGACCTGCCGGCAGCGCCACGTTCAACAAAGACAGTTCTCCCGCCGTAAGCTTCGGTAATTCCTGAACGGTGCCGAGAAATCGCTCAGCTTCGCGTGCGGAGATCACGCCGTCGGTCAGCACACGAAATTTGTTGATGTAGTCGGCACGTCCGAACGGCCGGGCACCATGGGGATGCGCGTTGGCCAAAGCCAACTCGTCCTCGAGTATCGATCCGTCCTTCATGAAGATCTCCAACCGGCCGCCAAACGCCAGCTCGTTCGGATCACGCGCATGATAGCGCCGCGTCCACTCTGGGTCCTCGCGCGTCTCGATCTTGTGCCAGAGCTCGACCGTGTCGGCCCGTGCCGCCCGTTTCGGCGCATAGCTGTCCACGTGGTGCCAGACGCCATCCTGCAAAGCCACCGCGAGGATGAACATGATCGAGTGATCGAGCGTCTCCCGGCTGGCGCTCGGGTCCATCTTCTGTGGATCGTTGGCACCGGTGCCGATCACGTTGTGCGTGTGGTGGCTGGTATGCAGCACGATACGCTCGATCGCGCCGAAATCTACGATGTGCCCGCGCATGCGGAACGCGAGGTCGATCAGGGCCTGGCTCTGATACTCGGCGCTGTGTTCCTTCGTGTAGCTGTCCATGATCGCGCGTTTCGCTTCGCCCGGCTCTGGCAGCGACACTTGATAATGTGCCTCGGGACCGTTGAGCAGCCATGCGATCACGCTGTCCTCACCCTCGTAGATCGGGCTTGGCGCACCCTCGCCACGCATCGCACGATCGACCGCTTCCACCGCGAGCTTGCCCGAATGCGCCGGCGCGTAGGCTTTCCAGCTGCTGATCTCGCCCTTGCGGCTCTGGCGTGTGGTGAAGCTCACATGCACCGCCTGCTGCACCGCCTGGTAAATCGTCTCGGTCGGCAGCCGAAGCATGGTCCCAATGCCGGCGGCCTGCGCCGGGCACAGGTGGGCGATGTGGTCGATCTTGTGTTCGTGCAGGCAGATCGCGCGCACGAGGTCGATGTGGATCTCGTAGCCAGTCGCGATCCCGCGGATGAGATCGCGCCCGGATTTCTCCAAGGTCTGCGCCACGGCCAGGATCGGCGGGATGTTGTCGCCAGGGTGCGAATAGTCGGCAGCGAGGAAAGTGTCGTGCATGTCCAGCTCGCGCACCGCGGTGCCGTTCGCCCACGCCGCCCATTCAGGACTGGCGCGGCGGCTCGGCGCGGCGCCCATGATCGTGGCCCCGCCCCGGCGGATATGACCGAGCGCCATGCCGCGCGCAGACACCACCGGACGGCGGTTTATCGCGGCGATCGCCACGGCGGCGTTGTCGATAATGCGGTTGATGATCATCTCCGTCACATCGCGAGGCACTGCCACGCGATCGGTGGCGACGGCGGCGATCTTCCATGCCAGCTGATCCTCCCGCGCAAGCTTGGTCTTTGATGGATAGACCTTCACATCATGCAGCTTCATGTCTTCACCTCGGAGAATGTGCGGTTTAGCGTGGCCAGGATGCGGCCGCCGATGCTTCGTAGTGGCGGGGCACTGGCGCGGCAAGCCGCCACGATTGGACAGCAAGGGATATCATAGTGTCAGCACCGTTCGACAGCGTGTTTCTGGGCGATATCGTGACCGCCACGAGCGTCTTGCCGCGCGGATATATCGGCGTGCGCGGTGAAATTATCGCGGCCATCGGTCAGGGCGAGCCTCCACCGGCCACGCGGGTGTTCGATCACACGGGAAAGCTGATCCTGCCCGGCTTGGTCGATGGCCACATGCACACGTCGTCATCCATGGGATGGGCAGGAATCGAAGGGGCTACGCGAAGTGCCGCCGCCGGCGGGGTCACCACCTGCGTGGACATGCCATACGACGTGCCAAAAGCCGTCACCGACTCCGGCATACTCATGGACAAGATCGGCTGGGTCGAGCGCACGTCGCATGTGGACGTCGCACTGTACGGCACTATCCGCAAAGCCGGTGGAGTGGAGGCCATCGCCGAACTCGCGGCATCCGGCATCTCCGCATTCAAGCTGTCGACCTACGAGTATGACGCGGTGCGCTTCCCGCGCATCGATCATCCGACGATGGTGGCGGCCTTCGGCGAGATTGCGAAAACGGGATTGCCCGTGTCGGTCCACAACGAGGACCAGGAGCTTGTCGAGCGGCTTACCGCCGATGCACGTGCTGCCGGCAGGACCGACGCCATCATGCATTGCCGCACCCGCCCCCCGCTCGCCGAGACCATGGCGGACCTCGAGATCTTTGAGATCGGGCTGGAAACGGGCGCCCATGTTCACATCGCGCATTCCTCGTTGGCACGCGGCTTCGACATCGCCGAGGCCTTCCGCGCCATGGGCGGGCAGGCCACTGGCGAAGCCTGCATCCAGTATCTGTGCATGACCGAGGACGACATCGTCCGCCTCGGTGGACGCGGCAAATGTAACCCGCCGTTCCGCACGGCGGCCGAGGTCGAGCGCATGTGGGATCGCCTGCTGGCCGACAAGATCGCCTATGTATCGACCGACCACGCGCCCTGGCCGGCCGATCGCAAGGCCTCGCCCGATATCTTCGCCAACAGCGCCGGACTGCCAGGGCTGCAAAGCTTCGCGCCGCTGATGTTCACGTTGCTGGACGAGCGTGGCCTGTCACCCACGCTAATGGCAACCTACTGCGCGGAACGCAGCGCGAAATTGCACGGATTATATCCAAGGAAAGGCGCGATCCGCGTAGGTTCGGAATGCGATCTTCTCGTGCTCGAACGAGCCGACTACACCTTCGACGAGACGACCCTCCAGGATCGCCCAGAGTTGCGCTGGTCACCCTACCAGGGCCGCCGGATGCGGGCGCGCGTGGCCGCGACGGTGCTGCGCGGGACAACGATATGGGATGGCGATTCCGTGCTGGCGACGCCAGGAAGTGGCCGGTTCGTACGACGGCAGTCGATCTGATGTCCCGCATCATTCGCGTCGCGGGCGCGCAGTTGGGGCCGACGCAACGCGCCGACAGCCGCCAATCAACGCTACGCCGGCTGCTCGCGCTGCTGGAGGATGCCGCGGCGCGCGGCGCTGGGCTTGTGGTGTTTCCCGAGCTGGCACTGACCACTTTCTTCCCGCGCTGGCTGATGTCCGAGGGGGAGCTCTCCTTTTACTATGAGCCCAACATGCCGAACCCGAATGTGCGGCCGCTGTTCGATCGCGCGCGTGACCTAGGGGTCGGTTTCTATATCGGGTATGCCGAACTGACGCCGGATGGGCGCCGATACAACTCCGCGATCCTCGTTTCTCCAACGGGAGAAACCATCGGCAAATACCGCAAGATCCATCTTCCAGGTTCGGTGGAGCCGCGTGAGGACGCACGTTTTCAGCAGCTTGAAAAACGCTATTTCGAATATGGCGATCTCGGCTTTCCCACTTTTCGCGCCCCGGCCTCACTCGGAGACGCCGTTCTCGGTATGCTGATCTGCAACGATCGGCGGTGGCCGGAAGCCTGGCGTATGCTGGGCCTTGGTGGCGTGGAGCTCGTCTGTGTCGGCTACAACTCCGCCGCCTACGATCCGAACGGCGGTAACACCGAAGACGTTGGGCTTCGCACATTCCACTCCCGCCTGGTGGCGCAATCCAACGCCTACATGAACGCCACCTGGGCCGTTTGCGTTGCCAAGGCGGGAGTCGAGGACGGTTCGGGCCTGATCGGCGGTTCGTGCATCGTCGATCCGAACGGGTGCGTCGTGGCTGAGGCAGCGACTCTCGCGGACGAGGTGATCGTGGCTGATTGCGACCTCGACGCGTGCCTGCAAGGCAAAGGGAAAATGTTTGATTTCGCCGCCCACCGCCGTCCCCAATGGTATGGCGCCATCACCGGCCAGACCGGCGCCATCGTACCGGAGTAAGATCATTGTCCCGCATACTCACCCTCGCCGCCGCGCAACTCGGCCCCATCCAGAAAACCGAGCCACGTGCATCCGTTGTCGATCGCATGGTCCGGTTGATGGAGCGCGCGCACCAGCGCGGCGTCGAGTTGGTCGTGTTCCCCGAGTTGGCGCTCACCACATTCTTTCCGCGCCACTACCATGAGGACATCGCGGAGGCCGATCATTGGTTCGAGCGATCAATGCCCTCGCCCGAAACCGCGCCGCTGTTCGCCGCCGCAAGCAGGCTCGGCATTGGCTTCCATCTCGGTTACGCCGAGATCGCACATGAGCCGGACGTGGCAGGCATTGCCTGGAAACGCCGGTTCAACACCGCCATCCTCGTCGCGCCCTGTGGCCAAATCCTGCTAAAATATCGCAAGGTCCACCTTCCCGGCCACGCCGAGTTCGACCCTGCCCGTCATGTGCAGCATCTGGAGAAGCGCTATTTCGAGGTGGGCGACCTCGGGTTTCCCGTGATCCGCGCGCCGATGGGCAAGCTCGATGGCATCAATATGGGGATGATGATCTGCAACGATCGCCGCTGGCCGGAGGCGTGGCGCGTGCTGGGGCTGCAAGGCGTGGAATTGGTCATGCTCGGCTACAACACCCCGACCACCAACCAGGATGCGGCCACGCAGACCGGCGCGGCGTTTGAGGCGCCCCATCTGCGCGTGTTCCACAGCCATTTGTCGGTTCAGGCCGGCGCCTACCAGAATGCCACCTTCGCCGTCGCCACCGCCAAGGCCGGCATCGAGGATGGATGCGAACTGTTCGGCCACTCCATCATCGTCAATCCGCAGGGGGAAATCGTGGCACAGGCCACCAGCCGGGAAGACGAGCTGATAACCGCCGATTGCGATTTCGACCAATGCCGACTCGGTCGCACCACGATCTTCGATTTCGAACGGCACCGGCGACCCGAAGCCTATCGCCGTATCGTCGATCAGATCGGAGCGATTTCTCCGCCAGTGTTCATTCCTCGTTAGGCATTCGTTGTTATGCTTTCTTCCAGCGACACGGAGGCACGGAAAAATTCCGCGGTCCGCGTGGCCAGGATCGCCTGCACCGCCGCCGCCTGACATGGCTCGATGACCGGGACACCGATCGCGTGCTCTACCGCCGCACGATGATGGGCCATTCCGGTGCATCCGAGCACGACCGTGCCGGCACCGTTTGCCACCAACTCCCGTCCCGCCGCGATCAGGCGCGTCCGGGCCGCTGCCGGATCGAGCAACGCGTTCATGCTCACGTTCAGCGCGACCTCGCCCGCCAGCCGGGTTTCGAGGCCCATGGCCCGCAGCGCCGCCATGTGCCGCGCTTTCGATGCCTCAACGATGGCGATCACGCCAAACCGCTCCGCCAATGCCACCGCACTGGCCACCGCGCAGCGGAACACGCCCAGCACCGGGCGCGGCGTGACCGCACGCACCGCCTCGATGCCGGGATCGGACGCGCAAGCGATCACGTAGACATCAGCCGCCTCTTGTTCGACCAGTTGGCAGAGGGGCTCCACCACGCCGTGCCAGTCCCGCCAACTCAGGATAGCCAACGGACCGGCGGCCAGGGTTACTGTCCGCATGGTCCCGTTCGGGTCGAACGGCGCTACCGACGCAGCGATGCCGGCCGTGCATTTTTGGTCGGAGTTCGGATTTACGATAAGGATGCTCGGCATGCGCAACTCTTGATCGCGGAGCGTTGGTCGATCAAGTAGAAGGCTGCGTTATCTGCATGAGCCTCCAAACCTCGTGAAAGGTTAAAACCGTGCCCGACGACCTCGTCTCCCGCTGGGAACCCGACCGGACCACGACTTCATCGGCCTGGCTGCTTCCCTCGCTGCCAACTGCCCTTGGACGTGGTTTCATGAGCCGCTGCCCCGGTTGCGGACAGACCCGGCTGTTCAGCAGCTATCTCAAGGTAGTCCCGCAATGCGCCAATTGCGGGGCGCCGGTAGGTCTCGCGCGCGCCGACGACGCCCCGCCCTACTTCACCATTGCCATCGTCGCCCACGTCGTGATCGGCGGAATGCTGTTTGTGGAGAAGACCTATTCGCCCCCGTTATGGGTGCACGCCGCGATCTGGCTGCCACTGACGCTGGTGATGTCGCTCGCGTTGCTGCAGCCGATCAAGGGTGCGACGGTAGGCCTGATGCTCAAACTCGGGATGCTGAAACAAGATATTGATGAGTGAGGCTAACAGCCTCGCCACCATTACTCTGGAAGGCGAGGCGCTGACGCGTCTTTCGCCGTTGCTGGAGGCCGACCGCGCCCAGGCGGTCAGCGACTTGCAGGTCGAGAATAAATTTATCCTCGTCGGTGCCGCGCCCGGTCCCTACACGCTCCGACTTTCGATCCAGGAAGGCCGGCTGGCGTTCGACGTCCGTCGCCTGGACGACACGCCGCTGAAGGCTATCATGCTCGCGCTGGGGCCGTTCCGCGGGCTGATCAAGGATTATCAGATGCTCGTGGACAGCCACATGGTGGCGGTCGAGGAGGGTCGTGAGGCCAAGATCCAGGCCATCGACATGGGCCGCCGCGGACTGCACAACGAGGGCGCCCAGCTCATGATCGAGCGCCTCGAAGGCAAGGTGGACATCGACTTCGAGACCGCACGACGACTTTTCACGCTGGTGTGCGTGATGCATCAGCGAGTTTAGCCACCCGGCATCCCAGCCATCGCCGATACCATCTCGCAGCCCGAGCGGCACTCGCGCTATATCCAATCCATGAACATTGATGGCACGCCCTACCGCAGCATCTGGGTGGATCAGCAGGACGGCTGGTCCGTCCGCATCATTGACCAGACCAAACTGCCCTGGTCCGTCGATATTCGTTGCCTGACCGAGGTCGCAGAGGTCGCGCACGCGATCCGGTCCATGCAGGTGCGCGGCGCCCCGCTAATCGGTGCCAGTGCCGCATATGGCATCTGCCTCGCCTTGCGTGCAGACCCCTCCACCGAGGCGATGGAGCGCGATTGCGCCACTCTGGCGGCGACCCGCCCGACCGCGGTCAACCTCCATTGGGCGATCGAGCGGATGCTCACGCGCCTGCGTAACACCCGCGTGGATGACCGCGTCCACGCGGCCTACGCGGAGGCCCAGGACATCGCCGACGAGGACGTGGCGATGTGCCAGTCCATTGGACGCCATGGGGCCGAGTTGATCGAGGATGCCGCTGCGCGCACCGGCCGCCGTGTCAACGTGCTTACGCATTGCAATGCGGGCTGGCTCGCGACGGTCGACTGGGGGACCGCTCTGGCGCCGATCTACACCGCGTTCGAGCGCGGCATCGATCTTCATGTCTGGGTAGACGAGACCCGCCCCCGCAACCAGGGCGCGGCGCTGACCGCCTGGGAATTGGGGCGCCACGGGGTTGCCCACACGCTCATCTCCGACAACGCCGGCGGCCATCTGATGCAGCATGGGGAAGTCGACCTGGTCATTGTCGGCGCCGACCGTGTCACGCGGACCGGTGACGCGGCCAACAAGATCGGCACCTAGCTCAAGGCGCTTGCCGCCCACGACAACGAGGTGCCGTTCTGGGTGGCGGTGCCGTCTTCGACCATCGACTGGAACGTATCAGACGGCGTGCGCGAAATCCCGATCGAGGAGCGGGCTTCGAGCGAAGTGACAAGCATCACCGGCCGCGCGATGGACGGCACCGTCACCGCGGTGCGCATCGCGCCCTCCGCCAGCCCCGCGGCCAACCCGGCCTTTGAC
>JANXXW010000311.1 GCA_025350425.1 Rhodospirillales bacterium | reverse complement strand
CCGACGTCGCCATCAAGGAAGGCCATATCAGCGCTATCGGCAAGGCCGGCAATCCCGACGTGCAGCCGGGTGTCACGATCATCGTGGGACCGGGAACCGAGGTGATCGCGGGCGAAGGCAAGATCCTGACGGCTGGCGGCGTGGACAGCCACATCCATTTCATCTGCCCGCAACAGGTGGACGAGGCGTTGGCGTCAGGAATCACCACGCTGGTCGGCGGTGGGACGGGGCCAGCGACGGGCACCTCGGCCACCACATGCACGCCGGGACCGTGGCATCTCGCGCGCATGTTGCAGGCGGCCGAGGGATTGCCGGTCAATATCGCGTTCTCCGGCAAGGGCAATGCAAGCCAGCCTGCGGCGCTGGAGGAGATGCTGCGCGCGGGTGCCTCGTCGCTGAAGCTGCACGAGGATTGGGGGACCACGCCGGCCGCGATCGATTGCTGCCTGTCCGTGGCGGACCGGTTCGACGTGCAGGTGATGGTCCATACGGACACACTGAACGAGAGCGGGTTCGTCGAGGACACCATCGCCGCCTTCAAGGGCCGCACCATCCATGCCTTCCACACCGAGGGCGCGGGCGGCGGCCATGCCCCTGACATCATCCGGGTGGCGGGCTTGGCCAACGTGTTGCCGAGTTCCACCAACCCGACCCGGCCCTACACGTCCAACACGCTGGACGAACATCTCGACATGCTGATGGTGTGCCATCACCTCGATCCGTCTATCCCAGAGGATGTGGCGTTTGCCGAAAGCCGCATCCGACGCGAGACGATCGCGGCCGAGGATATCCTGCACGATATGGGCGCACTCTCGATGATCTCGTCCGACAGCCAGGCGATGGGGCGGGTCGGCGAGGTCATCATCCGGACCTGGCAGACCGCGCATAAGATGAAGATGCAACGCGGATCGCTGCCGGGCGACGGGCGCGCGGATAATGCGCGGGTGAAGCGCTATATCGCAAAATACACGATCAACCCGGCGATCGCGCAGGGATTGGCGCGTGAGGTCGGCTCGATCGAGGTCGGCAAGCTAGCCGATCTGGTGTTGTGGTCGCCGATGTTCTTCGGTGTGAAGCCCGATCTGGTGATCAAGGGCGGCAGCATCGCTATGGCGCCGATGGGCGATCCGAATGCCTCGATCCCGACGCCGCAGCCAGTGCATTACCGGCCGATGTTCGGCGTGCTCGGCGGCGCGTTGGCGGCGAGTTGCATTACGTTCGTCTCGGGCGTGGCGCTGGAGAGCGACATCGGCACGCGGCTGGGTTTGCGCCGCCATCTGGCGGCGGTGTCGGACACACGCGGCGGCATCGGCAAGCGGAGCATGATCCATAACGACGCGTGTCCGAACATCGAAGTGGATGCGGAGACCTACGAAGTGCGCGCCGATGGCGTGCTGCTGACCTGCGAGCCGGCCACGGTGTTGCCGATGGCACAGCGGTATTTCCTGTTCTGATGCGCAGCACGAGCATTTTGCCCTCGGGCACCTGGGAGCCGTCGCGCGAAGTCGATCACGTGCTGGTGGATTACGACCGCCGCCACCGCCGCCGGATATTGCTGCCGACGGAGGGGGGCGCAGAGTTGCTGCTCGATCTCCCACAGGCGGCGCGGTTGCGCGATGGGGATGGGCTGGTGCTGGAGGATGGCGGCATCGTGCGGGTGCAGGCACGGGCCGAGACGCTGGCCGAAATCCACGCGCATGACGATGGAGACCGGATCCGCATCGCCTGGCATTTGGGCAACCGCCATCTGCCGGTACAGCTTTTGGGAGAATACCTCCGCATCCGCGCGGATCATGTGATCGAGGAGATGATCGAGGGCCTGGGTGGGCATGTCGAGCGCATCGAGGCGCCGTTCGATCCGGAAGCTGGAGCGTATGCTGGTGGCGGGCACCATCACCATGATGGAGCTGACCATGAGCATTAGTGCGTGCCCGCGCATCAATTCCGACCGCTTCATCGCCGGGGCCGTGGAGCAGCCGCAGACCGAACATCACGAGCTACATGATGGCGTGGTTCGTTGTGGGAAGAAACGCGATCCTGACGACATCGAGATCAGCGACCCCACGATCACTATCGAGGTTCTCTCACCAACTGAACGAGCCTACGAGACGGGCATGGGGTTCGCCGGACATTTCCGCCCAGCCTCGTTGGAGAACATCCTCGTTTGACGATCCTGCGCCTCCTGGCATGGCTCTCGCCCGCATTTCCCACTGGCGGCTACGCGTGGTCGCATGGGATGGAGTGGGCGGTCGATGTAAACGACGTGCATGACGGGCCATCGCTGCTGTCCTGGGTATCTGACGTGCTGCGATTCGGGGCTGGCCGCAACGACGCGATCCTGACGCGAAACGCCCATTCCGCGACGGATTCTCCGGCTTTTTTGTCCGAAATCGTCGAGATTTCACGCGCTTCGGCAGCCACTCGGGAGCGTTACGCGGAAACAATCGGCCAAGGCAACGCGTTCCGCCTCGCCGCCGCCTCCTGGAACCCTGGGGTGCTGAACGCAATCGAGGGTGACCTCCCCTACCCCGTCGCCGTCGGTGCGCTCACGGGCGCCAACGGTATCAGCGGGGATGACGCGGTCCTCGGCGTGTTGCAGGCTTTTGCCGCCAACCTGATCTCGGCGGCGGTACGGCTCGTGCCGCTTGGGCAATCGACCGGACTCGCGGTGCTGGCGGCGCTGGAGCCGGTCATCACAGCAGTGGCCGAGGAAACGCGTCACGCGACACTCGACGATCTCGGCGGCGCGTGCTTCCTGTCCGACATCGCCTCGCTGCGCCACGAGACGCAATACACAAGGCTGTTCCGCTCATGAAGAAATCCGATCACGGCCCGCTGCGCGTGGGTGTCGGCGGCCCTGTCGGCACGGGCAAGACCGCGCTGATGGACGGTTTGTGCAAGCATTTCCGCATGCGCTATCAGATCGCCGCGATCACCAATGACATCTACACCAAGGAGGACGCGGAATTCCTCACCCGCGCCGGCTCGCTTTCGCCGGATCGCATCCTGGGCATCGAGACCGGCGGCTGTCCGCATACGGCAATCCGCGAGGATGCCAGCATCAACCTTGCTGGCGTGGCCGAGATGAACCGGCGTTTCCCAGATCTCGACGTGATCCTGATCGAGAGCGGCGGCGATAATCTTTCGGCGACGTTCAGCCCGGAACTGGCCGATCTCACGATCTATGTCATCGACGTGTCGGCCGGGGACAAGATACCGCGCAAGGGCGGGCCGGGCATCACGCGCAGCGACCTGCTGGTGATCAACAAGATCGATCTGGCGCCCTATGTCGGCGCAAGCCTGGAGGTAATGGACCGAGATTCGAAGCGCATGCGCGGGGACCGGCCGTTCTTGTTCGCCAATATCCGCGCGGGCCAGGGCGTAGCCGAGATCGCCGCCTTTATCGAGAGAAGTGGCGGACTCGCCTAGCTCAGCGCCTTCGCGATCGCCAGCGGCGAGCCTTCGAGGCCGCCAGCAAGCGCCGCGTTGCTACCGCAATATCAGCACACCGATCGCCGGGGCATCGGCGGCGTTGGAATCGCCAATCCGGATCGGCAGTCTGATTTTCCCCGTGTCCGAAAGCCACGCCCGTATCGCCACCGCCCGCCTCCGCGCAAGGTCAGCGTCACCGCTGTCCCGCACGGTGACAATCAGGCCGCTTGGGTTGATCTGCCCGGCCAGCTTGACGAGCGAGGCGAGCCGCCCCGGCGCGTCGTCGTGCAGCGAGGCGGTGGTGCCGTCAAACAGCTTGTCGGTGGTCTGGAAGGCGACGAGCGTGCCGTTGGCCACGACCCGGCCCCCGAGATCGTGCATCAAAACCGGCACGCTGTCCGCCGACTGGGTTGTTGCCGTGAATGCCGCGGAGATCGCGCGTGGATGGACGAGGTCAGGTGGGGATGCCGAGCGCAGGACGAGCCTCCAGGTGGTTGGGCGGACAAGATTGGATCGGCACGGCGAGGTCAATCGCGATGATGGCGATCACGGAACATATCCTACTCTACCGGCGTACGCGCAGGCCGCGCTTTGCCAGCCGGTACCACACGCGGAATCGAAGTAAGACGCTGCCCCCGGGCACACCGGCCATGCGGCGCAACTGCGCAATGGCTGGAGCGAGGCGCGCGCGAGCCCAATCCCGGATGGCTCCGACCCGGCCGATCGTCCACGCAAACCAGCGCAGCCGCATGAGCGCAGGCTTGCAGGCCTGGAAGATGAACAGCGCAAACAGTGTCGCCACGCCCCGCCCGACGATGTAGGCGGCGGCACCTGCCAGGGTGTGATCGTGGAGCAGCAGGTACAAGGCCCAACCCTCGCTCACGCGGCCGAGCAATTCGGGGACGGCGAAAAGCGGCAGCGCGGCCCAGCCGGGGAGCGTCCCGAGCCAGCGGCTCAAGTGGCGCGACACGGCAAGTTTGGCTGCCCCGCGCAGCAGGTTCCGAGCAGCGACCCAGACGACATCCTCGAGCAGGACCACGAGCAGGGCCACCGGGAACAGCAGCGCGTCGATGATGCGGAAATGCCATGGATGAAACGCCCTCGCGCGGGTCATCACAATTGCGCGCACCCTGTTGCGAGCGCGTGAGGGCGAGCGGGTGTCCCGTGACACGGAGCTTGCAGCTTGCGCGCGGATGACCCATGAGCGTTCCTCATGGCCAAAGACAATTCCGCGACCCGAATCCTGATCGTGGAGGACGAGTTCCTCATACGCTTGATGCTTTCCGAAGCGTTGGCCGATGAGGGCTACAACGTCGCCGAGGCTTCATCGGCCGATGAAGCGCTAAGTATTCTTACCGCCGATCCTACAAGGGTCGATCTGGTGCTGACGGACATCCAGCTCGGGGCGGCGATGGACGGGTATGAACTCGCGCGCCGGTGCCGGGAAATGGTCCCGGACTTGCGGGTGATCTACATCACCGGGCGGCCGGAGACCACGGCGGAGCGGATGACCGATCGCGACCGGTTCGTGGCCAAGCCCTATTTACCTTCCGAAATCTGCGCCGTCACGCGAGACCTGCTGGCGATGTAACAGGCGGGAGCCGCGCTTTCGCCGGTTATGGGTGGAGCGGGTCAGGTCTTCTCCCCGGAGCCGGAGCCGGCGCGGCGGGACGGGGTGCGGGGGCCATTGCGCGTGGAGGAGGTGCCGGCTGCACCGGCGGCGGTCGGAACGCGGGAGCCTGGACCGCATGGATCATGGGCACCGGCCGCGCAGCAGCTACAGGCGGCGCAAAATGAGCAACCGGAGCCGGACGCTGCGCCAACATTGCCGGAGGCATGGCGCGCACTGGCGCCGGGACGTTGAGTGCCCGAGGCGCTTCCAGCCGAGGTGCGGGAGCGGCCGGCGCCATGCCCGAAGCGCCGTTCAAGACGGGCGCCCGACGTTCCACCGCGTGAGGCGGCGCAATCACGGGCCGTGCGGCAACCGGAGTGGCGGGCGCTGCTGGCGCCGGAACGGTAAATGCCCGAGGCCCTTCGAGCCGAGGAGCGGGAGCGGCCGGCGTAACTCCCGAAACGCCGCTCGACACAGGCGCCTGGCCTTCCGCCGCGCGTGGCGGCGCGATCACGGGCCGTGCGGCAACCGGGGTGGTGAGCGCTGCTGGCGCCGGGACGGTAAGTGCCCGAGGCCCTTCGAGCCGAGCGGCGGGAGCGGCCGGCGCAACTCCCGAAACGCCGTTCAAGACGGGCGCTTGGCCTAGCGCCGCGCGTAGCGGCGCGACCACGGGCCGTGCGGCAACCGCGGTCGAGGGCGCTCCTGGCGCCGCTACCGTTCCAGTCGGCGTCACCGCATTCGGCACCGGAGCGCCACGCGGCCTGATGGCCGGGCCGGGCGCCACACCCGGAGCCGTGGCGGGCACGCTTGTGCCAAAGGAGGCGAGCGGTGGCAGGGTGCCCTGGCGAGACTGGGCGTTGCGGTTGAGCAAGGCGGCGGCGCCCACACCGACGGCACCGCCGACTAGCGCGCCCGCCCCCACAGCGGCCAGGCCAGGACGAGCCGGTTCGGCCGATGGCACGGCGCCAGATGTCGGTATGGCCGGCACTTGTGGCGCGACGGCGGGAATCACTGCGCCGCCCGGCGGGCGCAACGCGACGGTTCCAGCCGGGCGCGCCTGCAGCACAGGTCCAGGGGCCGCAGGCCGGGAGGTTGGCGCTCCCGCGACGGCCGGCAGGTTCATTGCCCTGGCAACCGCGGGTGTCACGCCGGCGGTGGCCAATGTCGGCCGTACCGCCAAGGCCTGCACTGGCCGCAGTGAGGCGAACTGCTGCGCGGGAATAGCCTGCGCCTGTGGGCCGACGGGTTGGGAAGCCTGCACCACGGATGCCGGCACGACGGTCGCGGCGCCGCGATTGGCATAGTTGTTGATCGTGGTGTTGCGAATATTCGTGATCGTGGTGACGTTGCTGACGTTACCGCTGTTGACGTTCTGCAGGTAGGTCGGGCTGGAGCGG
>JANXXW010000224.1 GCA_025350425.1 Rhodospirillales bacterium | reverse complement strand
CCTCGTCGATCACCAGTATTCTGCAATCGGTCAGCAACATGCCGCCTCGCTCGAACATGTCGATCAGCCGGCCGGGCGTGGCGATCAGCACGTCCACACCGCGCATAAGCAGGTCCTTCTGATCGGACATGCTCTCGCCGCCGATGATCAGGGCGTGCTTCAGTTGGAGATATTTGCCGTATTTGACGAAGTTCTCAGCAACCTGGAGGGCCAGTTCGCGGGTAGGTTCCAGAATAAGGCTGCGTGGCATCCGGGCGCGGGCGCGGGAGCCCGAGAGGATGTCGAGCATCGGCAGCGTGAAGCCCGCGGTCTTGCCGGTGCCGGTCTGGGCACAGCCGAGAACGTCGCGGTTCATCAGCACGAACGGGATAGCCTGCGCCTGGACTGGCGTCGGGATGAGGTAGCCCATCTCCGCCACTGCCTTCAGGATCGGCTCGGAAAGGCCAAGATCCGCGAAGCCGTTACGCGCTACTACCGTCTCGGGCTCGGATTCTGGCTCGACGGTTTCCTCGACGCTGTCGGGACGATCTTCGAACTCGTCGGCTTTGTTCTCGACAGGATTGCTTTCGGGCAGACGGTCGGGCACGAGTTCGCTCTCGACCGGCTCCTGCTCGATCTTGGGGAGACCGGAGAAAAGCGGTCCATCGTTACGCGCCTGCGGCGGAGCAATTGGAAGCTCCGCGTCGGCGTGGACGGTATCGGGCTGCGGTATGGTGTCGATCAAATTGCCTGTGCTCTCGTGGCGGGAGCGCGCGCGTACGCTGCGCCGACGCGGGCACGCAGGTTGCGTACCGCCGTAGCGGGATATCAGAAATGGGACGTGAAAAGTCAAGCTTTTCTGATCCTAAATACCCAAAAGGAAAAGGTGCCATGTCGTTTCCCGTGCTGTTTCTTCCGGGATTGCTGTGCGACGAACGTTTGTGGCGCGATCAGGTGACGGCGCTGATGCCGGGGCGCGAATGCGTCGTGGCCGACCTCACACTCGACGACAGCATCGATGCGATGGCGTCCCGCGCGCTGGCACATGCTCCGGCTCGCTTCGCGCTGTGCGGGCTCTCGATGGGCGGGTATGTGGCGCTCGCCATTATGCGTGGGGCGCCGGAACGCGTGGAGCGGCTATGCCTGATGGACACCAGCGCCCGCGCCGACACGTCAGATCAATCCCGTCGCCGGCGCGGGCTGATGGCGATGACGCGGGGCAATCGGTTCAATGGCGTAACGCCTCGGCTGCTACCCAGCCTGCTGCACCCCGACCGCGTGGGGGACGAGGTTTTGGCGCGGGAGGTGATGTCTATGGCGGCGCGAGTGGGAAAGGACGCGTTCTTGCGCCAGCAGAGTGCCATCCTTGGACGCCCCGACAGCCGCCCGCATCTGGCCGCCATCACCGTGCCGACCTGGGTGATGGTGGGCGACGGGGACCAACTCACCCCACCCGACCTGTCGCACGAGATCACGGCGGCAATTCCGGGCGCTCGGTTGACGTTGATCGCTCACGCTGGCCACCTGCCGCCGATGGAGCAGCCGGAGGCAACCATAGCGGAGTTGCGGAATTGGCTGAACTGCCCAGGCTGAACTACCCGAACGGAGCGCCGGAAGCCCATGACAGAGTGCCACTCCCCCGCCACCAAACCGTCGGCAATCGAGGATTACGGACTGATCGGGGATTGTTACACGGCCGCCCTGGTGAGCCGAACCGGTTCCATCGACTGGCTGTGCTGGCCGCGTTTCGATAGCGCCGCCTGTTTCGCCTGCCTGGTGGGCACATCGGACAACGGACGATGGAGCATATCGCCGCAGGCCGAAGATGCGACGATCACCCGCGCCTACCGCGACGGGTCGGTCGTGCTGGAGACGCGGTTCTCCACCAAGGACGGCGAGGTGGCGCTGATCGACTTCATGCCGATTGGCCTGGCGAACAGCGCCGTGGTGCGCCTGGTGCGTGGAATACGCGGGCGTGTCGCCATGCGGATGGAAATGACGTTGCGGTTCGATTACGGGGCGATCGTGCCGTGGGTCAGCAAACTCGAAAGTGGCGGCATCTCGGCCATCGCCGGACCGGACATGGTGGTTCTACGCACCCCGGTGGAGTTGGCTGGCCGGGACATGCAGACCATGGCCGAGTTCGATGTGATGGCCGGTGAAAGCATCCCGTTCGTGCTGAGCTATGCCGCCAGCCACGAGCCCGCTCCGGCGGCGATCGACGCTGAGGCGGAGTTGGTGCGGACCGAGGCATATTGGAAGGAATGGTCCGGCCGGTGCCCCCTTGACGGACCCTATGCCGGCGCAGTGCGGCGGTCGCTGATCACCTTGAAGGCGCTGACATACGCGCCGACCGGAGGCATCGTCGCGGCGCCGACCACCTCGCTGCCCGAGCAGTTGGGGGGCGGGCGAAACTGGGACTACCGGTTCTGCTGGCTGCGCGATGCCACGATCACGTTGCTGGCATTCATGCGTAACGGCTATTTCGACGAGGCGAAGGCCTGGGGCGGCTGGCTGCTCCGCAGTGTGGCCGGCAGCCCGGACAAGTTGCAGATCATGTATGGCATCGGCGGAGAGCGACGGCTGCAGGAATGGCAGGCCGATTGGCTGCCCGGCTACCAGAACGCGGCGCCTGTCCGTATCGGCAACGCGGCGCACGATCAGGTGCAGTTGGACGTGTATGGCGAGTTGATGGATGCGTTGCACCAGGCGCGCGGCGGCGGGCTGCAACTGGCCGCTGAAGGCTGGGCGATGCAGACAAACCTCGTGGAGCATCTGGAGAAGATATGGGAACAGCCGGACGAGGGCATTTGGGAGGTGCGGGGACCGCCCCGGCATTTCACACATTCCAAGGTGATGGCGTGGGTGGCGCTGGACCGAAGCATCCGTAGCGCCGAGGAGCACGGGCTCGAAGCGCCGCTCGATCGCTGGCGCGCGCTGCGGGAGCGGATGCACGCGGATGTCTGCGCCAAGGGTTTCGACGCGGAGCGCGGGACCTTCGTGCAGAGCTATGGCTCCAAGGAACTGGACGCGAGTTTGCTGCTGATTCCCCTGATGGGGTTCCTGCCGCCGCATGACGAGCGCATCCGAGGTACGCTCGCCGCTATCGAGCGGGAGTTGCTGCGAGACGGGTTCGTGCTGCGTTACAATACCGCGTCGGGTAGTGACGGATTGCCGGCTGGCGAGGGCGCGTTCCTGGCGTGCAGCTTCTGGCTTTGCGATAACTATATGCAACAGGGGCGGATCGCAGAGGCCCACCAGTTGTTCCAGCGGCTTATGGGACTGCGGAACGACCTTGGGCTGTTGGCGGAAGAATACGATCCCCGGGTGCGTCGCCAGGTCGGAAACTTTCCACAGGCGTTCTCGCATGTGGCGCTCATTGGAAGTGCGATGGGGTTCGTGGGCGACACGTCGGCGGAAATACGAGCTGCTGGGGATTAGACGGACGCAGAGTGTCTACCCGGCGTAACGCGGCTCCGGCAACCCGCGCACGCCGACCTCGATCGATATCAGCGCGCCGGCCATGGGCTGGGCGGCAAGTTCATGCGGCCCGAGGTTCTGGCTGGCGCTGCTCACAAACAGGGTGGTCATGTCGACGCCCCCGAAGGCGCAGCAGGTCGGTTGTGTCATCGGCAAGGGGATAGTCAGAACCACACGCCCTGCAGGATCGCTGCGGGTGACGCAGGCGCCGTGGTACTGCGCGGTCCACACATGACCCTCGGCGTCCACGGTGGCTCCATCCGGCACGCCGGCGTTCTCGACGATACGGAACACACGGCGCTCCCCGATTTCGCCGGTCTCGGGATCGTATGGGAACGCCCATTGCGTCTTGTGGACGCTGTCGGCGAAATACATCGTGCTGCCGTCCGGTGACCAGCAAAGGCTGTTCGGGATGTCGATGCCATCCAGCATCGGGGTGCAACCCCGGCCGTCGAACCGATAAAGCCGGCCTCGTGCCGCATGGTGTTCGTCGGCCATGGTACCGACCCAAAAACGACCCTGGCGATCGCACTTGCCGTCGTTGAAGCGCATGTCCGCCCCGTCGTCGCAGGGCGTGCCCTTGGGTTCGATGTCGCCGGTCTCGGGATCGAAGAAGCTGATCGCCGAGCTAAGGGCGACAACGAGTCCACCACCGCGCCGCAGCGCCAGCGATCCCACCGGTTCCGGCATGGGCCATGTCGTGACATCGCCGGTTGCGACCTGCCAGCGGCGGACGCACGGCGCCTTGATGTCCACCCAGTACAGGGCCTGTTCCTCGGGGCACCATACCGTGCCTTCCCCTACGATGTCCGTGCTCGTGCCGATCCGTGTAATCTCAAACATGGTCGTATCCCCTTGCGCCGGTACCTTGCCGGTCAGCGGGCCATGTCACAAGATCGATACGTCAAGGAGAAAACGGGAATGCGAAACGACCCCAATCCAGAATTCGTGACGTTGCATGAGTTCGTCAAGAAAGCTCGGCTCAATCTCAACCAGAATATCTGGGACTATCTGATCGGCGGCACCGAAACCGAGACCACGATCGCGCGCAACCGCCAAGCGCTCGACAGCGTCGCATTTCGTCCTCGTGTGCTGCGCGACGTCTCGAGCATCGATCCCTCCGCCGATTTCTTTGGCGCCCGCACGCGGCTGCCGGTGTTGCTGGCTCCGGTCGGCTCGCTCGAATCGTTCGCTCCCGGCGGCGGCGCGGTCGTGGCTGAGGCCGCCGGCCAGTATGGCGTGCCGATGTTTGCAAGCTCCGTCACCCAACCCGGCCTGGAGCAGATCGCCAAGGCTGGCACCGGCCTCAAGGTGTTCCAGCTCTATGTGCGTGGCGACGCAGCGTTCGTGGACGACTATGCCAGCCGCGCCATCGACGCCGGCTACGATGCGTTCTGCATCACGGTGGATACCGCCGTGTACAGCCGTCGCGAACGGGACCTCGCCAAGCGTTTCCAGAAATACTGGCGTGCGCATGAGGAAGTCTCGATGCAGTTCCAGTCGGCGCTGAACTGGAAAGATATTGAGCGCTTCAAAGCCAAGCATGGCATCAAGTTGATCCTGAAGGGCATTGCCACCGCAGACGACGCGGAACGGGCCTGTGGCATCGGCGTCGAGGGCATCTACCTATCCAACCATGGCGGGCGTCAGTTGGATCACGGGCGCGGCTGCCTCGACGTGCTGCCGGAAATCGTGGGTGCCGTCGCCGGCCGTGCCAAGGTGATCGTCGATGGCGGGTTCAGCCGGGGCACGGACGTGGTCAAGGCCATGGCGCTCGGTGCCCATGCGGTCGGCCTCGGCCGGCTGTATGTGTACGGCTTGGCCGCCGCCGGCGCCGAAGGCGTGGTGCGCGTGCTGGAACTGGTGGAAGCCGAAATCGTGGAAACACTCGGCCTGCTCGGCATCACCAGCTTCGCGGAGTTAAACGCGAGCCACCTTCACCCGGCCCATCCGGTGACGCCGCCGCACGTCCATAGCGCCTTTCCGCTGCTCAACCTGCGGGACTCCGGCTACTGATCGAGCAGTATCGCGGCGCGCTTGGGATTGTCGCAATATTGCTGGTCGCCCTGGCAATTAGCGAGAACCGGCGCGCCATCGTGGTCAGGACCGTTATCGGCGGCCTTGTCGTCCAAGTGCTGCTCGCCCTGCTGCTTATTCGCTTCCCACCCGCCACTCGCGCGATCCTGCTGCTGAACGATGTGGCGGACGCGTTGCAGCGGGCCACCGACGCGGGCACCGCCTTCGTGTTCGGCTATCTCGCCGGTGGGTCTTTGCCCTTCGTCGAAATCCATCCCGGCGCCAGCTTCATCCTTGCCTTCAAGGCGTTGCCGCTGTTCCTGACCATCAGCGCGCTCGCCTCCCTCATGATGTATCTCGGCATTCTGCAACGCGTCACGCGCGTGTTTGCCTGGCTGCTCCGCCGCACGCTGGGCATCGGTGGCCCACTCGCCCTGGGTGCCGCCGTCCACGTGTTCATCGGCATGATCGAGGCGCCCCTGCTGATCCGCCCCTGGCTCCAGCGCATGTCGCGCGGAGAGCTGTTCGCGCTGATGACATGCGGCATGGCCGGCGTTGCCGGCACGGTGATGGTGATCTATGCCACCGTGATCGGCCCGGTGATCCCGAACGCTCTCGGCAACATCCTCATCGCCTCCGTCATCAGCACGCCAGCCGCCCTGGCCATCGCGGCCCTCATGGTTCCTTTCGGACCCGGCGAAGCTCGGGAAGGTGCCCTCGTGGCCCGTCCCGCGCGCGGCCCAATCGATGCCATCATCCGTGGCACCGCCGACGGGATCGGCCCGCTGGTCAGCATTGCCGCCGTGCTGCTGGTGGCTGTTTCGCTCGTGGCGCTGGTCAACATGGGGCTTGGCCTGTTGCCGGACTGGGGCGGGCATCCCATCACCGCGCAGGGTATCCTGGCTTTGCCGTTCCGCCCGTTGATGTGGCTGATCGGTATTCCCTGGCCGGAAAGCCAGGCCGCTGCCGTCCTTATGGGCACCAAGACAGTGCTGAACGAATTCGTCGCCTACCTCAATCTCGCGGCGCTCCCGCCGGACGCGCTGTCGTCGCGCTCGCGTCTGATCGTCACCTACGCGCTATGCGGCTTCGCGAACCTCGGCAGTCTTGGCATCCTGGTGGGTGGGATGGGCGCCATGGTGCCCGGGCGGCGCGACGAGATCGCGTCCCTGGGCATGCGCTCGGTGTTATCCGGCACGCTCGCGACCTGCAGCAGCGCAGCGCTCGCGGGCATGCTGACATAAGGCGGGAAGATATTGGAAATCGAGTACACGGTTCTGCTGTTCTTCACGCTGCTGATTTGCGCGAGCGCGGGATGGATGGCCCAAAGCAAGCTGCACCAGCGTAATGTCACGCGGGAGTCCGTGGACAGCATTCGACTTCTGATGGGAATGCTTTTGACGTTCTCGGCGTTGGTTCTAGGATTGCTGACCTCCAACGCGAAGCAACGCTTCGACGGCTACAATAATGACCTGAGCGTGTTCGGCGCCGACCTGTTGGAAATCGATCACCGTCTGCGCAACTATGGCGCTGAGGCCAACGACATTCGCGTGCGGCTGCGGAGCTACACCGCGGCCGCGATCGCCGACACATGGCCGGAAGAGACCGTGCCATCGGGACAGTATCCCCGTATCCGTCGCACCCCCGACGACAGCGGCCTAGAGACAACAGAATTGGGTGATTTACTGGGAGATATCGACAGCCGGATTGAACATCTTGCACCACAGGATGAGTTCCACCGCCAGATCGCGACAATCCTGCGCGACCGTATGGCACAAGCCATCCGGCAGCGTTGGCGTTTGATCTTATCGGCGTCCTCGACGATGTCCTGGCCGTTCCTCGTTGTGCTGACGTTTTGGCTTTGTATCATCTTCGCGATCTTCGGATTAACGTCGCCACGCAGCCGCCTGGTGTACGCCGTGGTCGTGCTGTCCGCCTTGTCGATCGCCTCGCCGCTATACCTGATCCTCGATTACAGTGACGCGCTGACAGGGTTGCTGAAGCTTTCCAGTTCCCCGATGCGCGCGACGCTGTCGCATATGGACCGAAGCAACTGACCCACTGACGCGCATGATGCGGCTAAATCGCAAGGAACCTCGCCCATGAACCTGTTCGATCTTACCGGTAAGGTCGCCATCGTGACCGGCGGTAATGGCGGGATCGGACTCGGTATGGCCCAAGGTCTCGCCGGTGCTGGCGCGAGGGTGGTCCTGTCCGGACGCGACCAGGCCAAGGGCGCGAAGGCAGCCGCCGAACTCGGCTGCGCGTTCGTTGCCGCCGATGTAACCAAAAAGGCTGACTGCCAGGCGCTGGTGCACGACACGGTAGCGCGTTTCGGGCGGCTCGATA
>JANXXW010000218.1 GCA_025350425.1 Rhodospirillales bacterium | reverse complement strand
GGTGTTCGGAACCGCCAAAGCCAATCCCGCAATCCACCGCCAGCCACTTGCCGGCAGTCCTGTAGAGATTCAAATTCATACCGATCTCGCCGGTCCCGCCCAATGGCAGGAACGCGAGGTCGCTTGTTACCGCGTCCATACGTTTCGCTTTCAAAAATTGGGCCACCAAGCTGCCCAGACCGCTTATTTTTTGGGACGCTGATCTGCCCGGACCGTTTATTCGGTCTCGGTCAGTCGCGTCCGATCTCGTGCCAATGTGGGGACCGGATTGCGCTCTGCCAGCAGTCTGAGTCCATCTAATGTCAAGTCCGGATCGACATGCTCGATCACCATGGTCCCTTCCGCCAAAAGCGACGCCAGCCCGCCCGTGGCAATGACCTTCAACTTGCTGCCCTGCTCGGCCTGAATGCGAGCCACAAGGCCCTCGATCAATCCGACATAGCCCCAATAGATGCCGGACTGCATCGCCGGCACTGTCGATCGCCCTATCACCGCCTGCGGCCGCCCGATGCCGATCCGCGGCAGACGCGCGGCAGCCTTGTGCAAGGCTTCGAGCGACAGATTTATGCCAGGCGCGATCACGCCGCCGAGATAGGCGCCATCTTCGGCCACGACGTCGAACGTGGTCGCGGTGCCGAAATCGATCACGACGAGCGGACCGGTGAAGCGCCGATGCGCCGCCAATGAGTTGAGCAGCCTGTCCGCCCCGACCTCGTCGGGATTATCGATCCGGATCTCGAAACCCCAGTCAAGGTTTGCCCTCGCCACCAACGGCTCCACGTGGAACCAATCCCGGCAAAGCCGCCGCAGACCATACAGCGCGGCCGGCACCACCGTGCCAATCACTGCCGTGCTGACCTGTTCCCGCTTCAATCCGCAATGACCCAGCAACGACAGCAACCATACCGCATATTCGTCGCTGGTCCGTTGCGGCTCGGTCGCAATGCGCCAGTTGCCGACCCAGCCCGCGCCGTCGTGGATCGCGAAGACCACGTTCGTATTTCCGGCATCTACGACCAGCAGCATCTCAGCCTCTCCCGCCAAGCATCACTTCGCCCGTGGTGAACGCATGGACCCGTCCACCAGTGCGCAACAACAGGCTACCGTCCTCTCCCAAGCCGGCGAATTGTCCGCCAAGTCTATCCTGTCCTACTCGTAGCGACACAAAAGCGCCGATCTCCTGCGCTCGGGACAGCCACGCCGCACGCACGGGCGCGAAACCCTCCAGCGTCCGGACGCGAGACCAGACGTCCAACCGCTCCAGCACACGGGCCGCGACCTTCTCGGGCGGCTCTGTAGTACCAAGCGATGCCACGCCCGGATCATGCGGGTCAGGTGTTTGGGAGAGATTAACGCCCATGCCGATAACCAGCCAAGCGACACCGCCCTGCCCGTCATCCGCGCTATCCAGCAGGATCCCCGCAACCTTCCGTCCGTCGAGCAACAGGTCGTTCGGCCATTTTACGTGCAATTCGGCGATCGGCGCCAAAGCCTCGGACAGCGCCACCGCCGCCAGCAGGGACCATTGCGCGATCGATGCCATCGGCTCGCGTGGGCGGATCAGCACGGAGAGGTTGAGGTTTCCGGGAGGTGCGGTCCAGTCCCGGCCCCGGCTGCCACGGCCCCTGGTTTGTTCCCTCGCCAGCACCGCCAACCCGGCGGGTTCGCCGGCCTCCGCGAGGGTGCTGCATAGATCGGAGGTGGACGGCAGAACCTCGTAGGTTTTAAGCCGCCACGCCCCCACCATCAGCTAAACAAGACCTTCGCCGCCGCTTCGGCCGCTCCAACCAACGGCGCCGGGAACAGGAAGAACAGCGTCGTGAAAATGGCGCTTACACCGCCGACAAACGTCAAGGAGCCCGGACGCGGATCGAATGCCTCGTGCGCCTCGTCGAAATACATCACCTTGATGATGCGGAGATAATAGTAGGCGCCGATCACACTGGTCAGCACGCCGATTACCGCCAGCGTCCAAAGCCCGCTCTGCACGGCGGCGGTGAAGATGAAATACTTGCCCCAGAACCCGGTGAAGGGCGGAATGCCAGCCATGCTGAACATGAAAATCATGAATGCTGCCGCGAGGCCGGGATCGGTCTTGGCCAGGCCACTCAGGTCCGAGATCTTCTCCAGCACCCGACCGCGCCGCCGCATGGCGATGATACAGGCGAACGTGCCAGCGTTCATGAACACATAGGTCACGAGATAGATCAGCACGCCGCGAATACCAACCGCAGTGCCGGCCGCCAAACCGATCAGCGCGTAGCCCATATGGCCGATTGACGAATACGCCATCAGACGCTTGATGTTGGTCTGCCCGATGGCTGCGAGCGAACCGAGCAGCATCGATGCGATGGAGACCAGCACGATCAATTGCTGCCATTGCGGCAACAGATGTCCGAAGGGCGTCGCCATTGCGCGCACCAACAAGCCCATTGCGGCAACTTTCGGTGCCGTGCCCATGAAAGAAGTTACCGGGGTGGGCGCGCCCTCATACACATCCGGCGTCCACATATGGAACGGTACGGCGGAGATCTTGAACGCGAGGCCAGCGATAACGAACACGATACCGACGATCAAACCGGGCGATGCCTTGGTCGGATCGTTCAGCGCTGTTGCCAGCTGGTCGAACGCCATGCTGCCGGAAAAGCCATAAATCAGCGAAATACCGTAAAGCAACAGACCAGAGGCGAGAGAGCCGAGCACGAAAAACTTCAATCCGGCTTCGGATGAACGCAATTGATCCCGTGCGAACGCGGCCAATACGTAGAGCGAAAGCGATTGCAGTTCGAGCCCGAGGTAAAGCGTCATGAAGTTGGACGCCGATGCCATGATCATCATGCCGACGGTGCAAAGCATGATCAGCACCGGAAACTCGAACCGGCGCAGGTTTTCGTGCTCGGCATAGTCCAACGAGACGATGATCCCAAACGCGGACGAGATCAGGATCAGAAGTTTCAAGAAGCCAGAAAAGCTGTCGGCTGTGAACAGCCCGTGGTAGCCGACGCCACCCACGCCCGAGACCACCAGCACCGCCGTTATCAGCAACGAGCCAATGGCTAGCATGCTGCAAGTTTGAAACGCTTCGCGTTTCTGCAGCACCCCAAACACCAGGATGGCCATGGCACAACACGCCAGGACGATCTCTGGGATGGCCAAGGTCCAGTTCATCGTGGCAGCACTCCGGCCAACTTTGTGACACCGGCCAGCGCCGCCTGGTGATGATCGACCATAACCCGTACCGACGCATCCCAGAACCCGGTGAAGCTCGACGGGTAGACGCCCATCCATAGGGTTATGAGCACGAGAGGCGCAAAAATCGCGATCTCACGCGGCGATAGGTCGAGAATTTGTTTGAGGTCCTCGCGTGTGATGCGACCGAAGATGACGCGCCGGTAGAGGTAGAGCATGTAGCCCGCGCCCAGGATCATCCCCATGCCACCGAACAACGACAGCCAGAAATTCACTTCATAGGCACCGACCAGCACCAGGAACTCACCCACGAAGCCAGCGGTGCCTGGCAGGCCGCAACTGGCCATGGTGAACAGCAGGAATGTCAGGGCATAGGCTGGCATCCGGTCCGCGAGCCCACCATAGCGGGCGATCTCTCGCGTATGCATACGGTCGTACACCACACCGACGCACAGGAACAAAGCAGCGGAGACAATCCCGTGCGACAGCATCTGGAACAGCGCGCCCGACATGCCCTGAATGTTGAACGTAAAGATGCCGATAGTGACGATACCCATGTGGGCCACCGACGAATAAGCGATGAGCTTCTTCATGTCAGTCTGGGCCAATGCCACCAGCGACGCATAGATAACTGCGATGACAGACAGCGCGTAGATATACGGCGCGAAGTGCTGCGACGCGAGCGGGAGCATCGGCACCGAGAACCGGAGGAACCCGTAGGCACCCATCTTCAACAGCACGCCCGCAAGGATCACAGAACCAGCGGTCGGTGCCTCCACGTGAGCATCCGGCAGCCAGGTATGGACCGGCCACATCGGCACTTTCACCGCGAAGGATGCGAAGAAAGCCAGGAACATCCACGTCTGCATTTCCGGCGTGAACTGCGTCCGCATCAGAGTGGGAATGTCCGTGGTGCCAGCGACATACCACATCGCGAGCAACGCCAGCAGCATCAGGACCGAGCCCGCCAGCGTGTAGAGGAAGAACTTGAAGGCGGCGTAGACCCGGCGGGGGCCGCCCCAGACGCCGATGATCAGATACATCGGGATCAGCACGCCCTCGAAG
>JANXXW010000195.1 GCA_025350425.1 Rhodospirillales bacterium | reverse complement strand
CGCAACGCCGGCTACGGCACTCCCGTGTTGATCGGCCGGGAAGACCGGGTACGCGCCACCATGGCCAGCCTCGGCCTGGGTCACGCCGAGGGCATCGAGATCCACAACGCCCGCCTGTCCCACCACAACGCCAAATACGCCGACTTCCTGTACGCCCGCCTGCAACGGCGCGGCTTTCTGGCGCGCGACTGCCAGCGCATGGTCAACCAGAACCGCAACGTATTTGCCGCCTGCATGGTGGCCACCGGCGATGTCGATGCGATGGTAACCGGCCTGACCCGGTCGGCTGCCGTGTGCCTGGAGGATATCGAGCACGCGAGCGACCCCATCCCCGGCGCCATCGCCTTCGGCCTCACGCTCATGATCGGCGGCGATCGCGGCCAGACCATCTTTATTGCCGACACGCTGATCCACGAGCGTCCCAACCCCGAGCAGCTCGCCGCCATTGCGTGCGGCGCGGCGGCGGCGGCGCGGCGCCTGGGGCATGAGCCGCGGGTGGCCCTGCTCGATGCGCGCAGTGTGGATTTCGAATACGATGGAGAAATGAGCCCGGACGTCGCGCTCGACGCTTCCTATCGCGCGCTGTACCCATTCTGCCGGCTGACCGGCCCGGCCAACGTCCTGGTGATGCCCGGCCTGCATTCCTCCCACATCACCTCCCGCCTGGCGCCACGCTTCGGCGGCGGCGGCACCATCGGCCCGCTCATCAACGGTATGTCACACGCGGTCCAGTTGCTTGCGATGAACTCCTCGGTGAGCCAGATCGTCGATATCGCGGCCATCGCGGCGCACCAGACAGTGGTGGCGTGACCGGGGCGCCAAGCCACGCCGTAATCTCTGTGGCGTGGCTTGGCTTGGCTTGGCGTTCGTTACTCTGGGATAGTCTGGCCAGAACCGCCCAATGCGGCGGGGAAGTCCTTCAGCTTCGGCAGGCCGTCCCGCATGGGCAGCACCGTCTCGGCATAGTTGACGTGAACGGCGGGAACGAAGGCGAGGCTGGGGATGGTGGCGGCATATACGTCCACGAGGTTCAAGGTCGGGTGGATGGTCATCAGATGGCCACCGCACTTCGTGCAATACTGCCGTTGACTGATTTTGGTCTTCTGGAAGGTCCCGATATACTCGGCTCCCGCCGTGACCCGCACCGCTGCGGGCTTCCACAGGCTGAAGGCGTTCACCGGTCCGCCAGACCACGAGCGGCAGGAGCGGCAATGGCAGTAGCCCATGGCCTCAGGTGATCCCGTGGCCTCCAATGCGACCGAACCGCAAAAGCAGGTTCCTGAGTAAGTCATGGCATTACCTTCCTCGATGTTTCATGCTCGGTTGTATGCGCGATTACACGGGGTGACCGGTATCACCATCGTGTTTTCCCCTTGACCGCCGGTTCGGGCTCTCCCGTTGCCACGATGGCGGCGTGGGCGATCATCAAGGGACCGGATTGCCCCACCGATTGCCGCTCCCGCGATGTACGTGCCACCCGATTATGCAATTGGGGTCGCCGCGTTGCTTTGCCCCTCGCGTAACCGCGATTAATGGTGGGATGCTGATACATCGATTAAGCAATAATCCGTAAACACGTACGCAATGCCGCCAAACGGGAATATGCCCATGAGCCAAACCCTGCCCGCCGATGACGGTCTCACCATGCGGGTCCGCATCGGCAACATCTTCGGCGGCTCGATCGGCAACCTGATCGAGTGGTACGACTTTTACGTCTACAACACGTTCGCGCTGTACTTCGCCAAGCAGTTCTCCGCTCCCGCCACCAGCGCCACCCAGCAATTCATCACCGTGTTCGCCATCTACGCGATCGGCTTCTTCATTCGCCCTGTCGGTGGCTGGATACTTGGCTCGCTGGCGGACCGTAAAGGCCGACGTTCCTCGCTCAGCCTGTCCGTAACGCTGATGTGTGTGGGCTCGCTCATTATCGCCGTGCTGCCCACCTATTCCAGCATCGGCGTGCTGGCTCCCGTCCTGCTGCTGGTCGCGCGCCTTATCCAGGGCATTTCACTTGGTGGAGAATACGCCTCGTCCGCCACCTACCTCAGTGAAATGGCGCTGCCGAAGCAGCGTGGGTTCTACGCCTCGTTCCAATACGTCACGCTTATCGGCGGCCAGGTACTCGGCAGCCTCACACTGCTGGTCATGCAAAGCCTCTACACCGCCCCGCAACTTGAAAGCTGGGGCTGGCGCATACCATTCGTGCTCGGGGCGGCGTTCTCGGTTGTGGGACTTTATCTACGCCGGGGCATCACCGAATCGCCCGATTTCGAACGTGCCAGCCGCGAGCCGCACGAGAGCCCGATCAGGATGCTGCTCCAGCACAAGCGCGAGTTCTTCATCGTGCTCGGCCTGACCATGGGCGGCACCACGGCGTTCTATACCTACACCACTTACATGACGACGTATCTGACCAACACCGTGAAGCTCAGCCGCGAGAGCGCCAACCTGATCTCGCTCATCACGCTGGTCATCTACGCCTGCATCCAGCCGCTGTTCGGCGCCATCTCCGACCGCATCGGCCGCCGCCCGGTGCTGATGATCGGCCTCGCCGGCTCGGTCGTCTTCTACGGCCTCTTCGGCTACGCCGCCGCGCTACCGCCGGAGTCGTGGCAACTCGCGCTCGGGCTGCTGTTCGCCTCGCGCGTCGGGGCGGGGATCGCCGGGGCCAGCGTCGGCACGGCGGCCGCGGTCATCGCCGACTGCA
>JANXXW010000179.1 GCA_025350425.1 Rhodospirillales bacterium | reverse complement strand
CGATACCCTGGCACGGGTGCTCTACGGCTACCGCACGCTGTTCGCGATCTCCGTCAGTTCCGTCGCCTTCGCCCTCGCGGTCGGCGGCGGCATCGGGATCCTATCCGCCTGGCGCGGCGGGTGGTTCGACCGCGTGGCGATGCGGTGCATGGACGTGCTGTTCGCCTTCCCGATCATCCTGCTCGCCATCGGGGTCATCGCGGTGCTCGGCCCCGGCGCGCTGAGCGCCGCCATTGCGATCGGCGTGGTCTATACCCCCATCTTCGCGCGCACCCTCCGCGCCCCGGCGCTGATGCTGCGCGACGCCGAATACATCGCCGCCGCCCGCAGCATCGGCGCTCGCGAAAGCCGGATGCTGCTGCGCCATCTGGTGCCGAACCTAGCCCCCGTGATCCTGGTGCAAACCAGCCTGTCGCTGTCTACCGCGATCCTGGTCGAGGCCTCGCTGTCGTTCCTTGGCCTTGGCACCCAGCCGCCGACCGCGTCCCTGGGGCGGATGCTGTCCGAAAGCCGAAACTACATCAATTTTTCGCCCTGGCCGGCCGTATTCGCGGGCATCGCCATCCTGCTCGCGGCGCTGGGCTTCAACCTGCTCGGGGACGGCTTGCAAGACCGCCTCGATCCACGCCTGCGGGCCCGGCAATGACCGTGATGGCGATCAGGTTCGCCCATAGACATCCTCCAGCCGTTCGATGTCGCTTTCCCGCAGGATCGACCCACGCTGGACTTCAATGAAAACAAGATTTTCAGCGCCTTCGTTGGCCACCCGATGAACGTCGCCCAGTGCGAAATCCACCCCCTCGCCCACGCCCACGTTCAACGCCTCGGCGTTGCGGGTCACCCGGGCACGGCCCGCGACTACGAACCAGTGTTCCACGCGATACTCATGGCGTTGCAGGGAGAGCTGGCCGCCGGGCGTGACCGTAATACGCTTCACCGCATACCCGGGGCCGGCGTCGAGCACCGTCCAGTCGCCCCAGGGACGGCTGTCATGTTGCCCAGCCGCATAGTCGTTGATGAACTCCGGCATTGCTGCCTCTCCGCTGACGTTCGATGCGATTTGCCTTACCGCCGATCCGGAGGCAACAACAGAGGTAAGGCCGCGCAAAACGGCGACCATAAATGACGGACCTCGCGAAGCCCAACGGCCTCGCCTCCGCCGTGGACATCGGCGGCAGCTCACCGCGGGCCGCGCTGGTTGCTTCCCATGGCGAGACCGCGGTTTTCGCCTCTCGCCCGCACCGCATGGGGGAGGAGGCCGTCACCGCCGCTGTGACCCTGGCAAGCCTTGCCACCGCGATCATGACTAGCGTGGTTCCGACGTTCGTCACGTCGCCGAGGTTGCCGGCTACGCTACACCTGTATACGCAGCGCAGCCACCTTGGAGTTTCGCTGCATGGAATACGAGCGCCGCTTTAAGTTCATGATTTGTGCGCCGAACTTCGAGGATGCCGACCTTGAAGGCTACCGCCTCCAGCAGATAGTCACTGAGGTCGAGGCGCTTGGCTTCTCTGTGGTGAAGGCCCGTCGCGCCGACGACGCGGAACTGGCTATCCAGACGGACGCCGCCATTGGCTGTATGGTGGTGGATTGGGGCAAGCGCGGACTGCTCGGCAAAACCTCCAACCTGATCTCGTTCGTTCGCAAGCGCGGCCTTGAGATGCCGATCATGATCCTGGTTCGCAAGAAGAAGTTGGAAGACATCCCGGTTGAAATCCTGAACCACGTAGATGGCTACATTTTTCTCTCTGAGGAAACTCCCGCCTTCATCGCCCGCAATCTCGTGAGCCGGCTTCGCACCTATGCCGAAAGCCTGCGAACCCCGTTTTTCGGCGCCCTCGTCGATTTTGCCGAACAGGGTAACCAGCTCTGGACCTGTCCCGGCCATAACGGCGGCGTGTTCTATGGCCGCAGCCCAATCGGCCGCATCTTCGTGGAGCATCTCGGCCACGCCATTTTCCGCGACGACCTCGATAATTCAGTGCTCCAACTGGGCGATCTCCTTACGCATGAAGGCCCCGCGCTGGCGGCGCAGAAGGAGGCCGCGCGCATCTTCGGGGCCGAGCGCACCTATTTCGTGCTGAACGGCACCTCCGCCTCAAACAAGATCGTGCTTGGGGCGCTCGTGGCAGAGGGTGATCTTGTTTTGTTCGATCGCAACAATCACAAGGCCGCGCATCACGGCGCGCTGCTGCTCGGCGGTGGCATCCCGGTTTATTTACCTGCCGACCGGAACGCATATGGCCTGATCGGACCCATAGATTTCGACGCGCTGGACGAGACCTCGATCCGAGAGAGCATCCGCACGAACCCCCACGTGACGGACCCCGAGTTGTGGAAAAGCCCCCGTCCCTTCCGCGTCGCCGTCATCGAGCAATGCAGCTACGACGGCACTATCATTAGCGCAGATACTATCCTCGAAAAACTTGGCCACCTCTGCGACTACATCATGTTCGACGAAGCCTGGGGTGGCTTCATGAAGTTCCACCCGATCTACCGCACCCGCTTTGCCATGGGGCTGAAGAATCTTGGGCTGGACTCGCCCGGCATCATCGCCACCCAGTCTTCCCACAAGCAACTCGCGAGCTTCAGCCAAGCGTCACAGATACATGTGAAGGATCGACACATCCGGGGCCAGTCGCGTCGCGTGGAGCATCGCCGCTTCAACGAGAGTTTCCTTCAACACGCGAGCACTTCGCCGTTCTACCCGATTTTCGCCTCGCTCGATGTTGGTGCCCACATGATGAAGGGCCGCTCGGGCGAGGTGCTATGGGACGATACGATCCGTCTCGGCATCGAACTCCGCAAGAAGCTGCGGGCGATCCGCCGTGAGTTCGAGC
>JANXXW010000177.1 GCA_025350425.1 Rhodospirillales bacterium | reverse complement strand
CTGACCTGCGATCCCACTCCCTACATCCGCCTTCGCGCCAACGACGGCTGCCCCCCCGTGGAAGCCCGCATCGGCCGTGCGGTATATTATGAGCTTGTGGCGCTAGCCGAGCCCAGCATGGTCCATGGTCGGCTCATGTTGGGCGTCTGGAGCTGTCATAAATTCTTTGCGCTGGGCGAGATGCCTCCGGGAGAAGCTTGAACCCCGCCGAGTTGCGCGCCCGTCTCGCCGCGCCCAGTTCTCTTGTCGAAGCGGTCGCCGCCCCGATCGGCTCCGACGACGCGGTAGACTTGGCCGCCGGTACACCGATACCGGCCGCTGTCCTGGTGCCTTTTCTGCTTGGTCCCACGCCCGGCGTGTTGCTCACCAAGCGGACTGCACATCTCAGCACCCATGCCGGCCAAGTCAGCTTTCCAGGTGGCCGCATTGATCCCGAGGACCGCGACGCCGAGGCTGCTGCCCTGCGTGAGGCGCAGGAGGAGATCAATCTCGACCCGTCCCAGGTCGAAATTGCCGGCCGTATGGGAGACTACCTTACCGGCACCGGCTATCGCATAACGCCTATCCTCGGCCTGTTGCCCACTGGCATCGACCTCGATGGCCTTAATCTTCGTCTTTCTGTCCATGAGGTGGACTCAGTGTTCGCGCTCCCGCTCTCCGTCGTCCTCGATCCCGAAGCTCCGCAACGCAAGCGTGCCCATTTTCGGGGCAGATCGCGGGAGTTCTGGGTTTGGCCGCATCCCGACCACTACATCTGGGGTGCGACCGCCGCCATCCTGGTGGCTATCGCCACGCGGCTCAGAGCGGAATAATGTTACGTCTCGCGGAATTCGGCTTGTTCCTGGTGCCCTTTGGTCTGTTCCTGGCATGGCTGCTGCTCGAACGGGTCGGTCCAAAAATAGCAATTTTTGCTGGTGTGGTGTTCGTCGTCATGGCGGGTGCCACGATCCTGTATGGCCTGGAACGTCGCCTCGACCTGGGCGTCGTCTACATCCCGGCCACCATGCAGGACGGCCAGATCACGCAGGGTCACGGCGTCAGGTGATCGGCCAGCCCGCGATGAGGCTGGACCACCCCGCCTTCCTCGATGATCCCGCCCTGCGCGCTGTCCTTGCAGCCCTCCCCGAGGCCCGGATCGTCGGAGGCGCCGTCCGCGACGCCATTGCCGGCCGTCCCATCGCCGACATCGACTTGGCGACTCCCCATTCACCCGACGAAGTCGCAGCAGCCCTGCGCCGGGCTGGTCTAAAAGCCGTTCCCACTGGCCTCGACCATGGCACCATCACCGCCATAGCCGACCATCGCGGCTTTGAGGTCACCACCCTGCGCCGCGACGTCGAAACCGATGGCCGCCACGCCCGCGTAGAGTTCACCCAGGACTGGCGCGCCGACGCGGCGAGGCGCGACTTCACCATCAACGCCCTCTCGATGACGCCGGACGGGCAGGTTTTCGACTATTTCACAGGCATACCCGACCTGCACGCCGGCCGCGTCCGCTTCGTCGGCGATCCAGCCCTCCGCATAGCCGAAGACTACCTCCGCATTCTCCGCTACTTCCGGTTCCAGGCCCGTTACGGCACCGGCGAACCTGACCGCTCCGTCATGGCCCCCATCCGCGCCGGTGTGCCGGGCTTGGCCCAACTCTCTGGCGAACGGGTCTGGAGCGAACTCAAACGTATTCTCGTCACTCCCGACCCATGGCCCACCATCACCCTCATGCACGACCTTGGAGTGCTGGACGCCATACTGCCTCACGCACCGTCATCCTCGGCGAGGGCCGGGGACTCTCACTTTCCTTCTCGACCAATGGACCTGCCCGACGCGATCCTCACGCTCGCCGCCCTCGGTCCCCGAGACACCTCCCGCCTTCGCCTCTCCACAGCCGAACAAGACAAACTCACTGCTCTCGCGGCCGCCCCAGCCCTCCCGGAGACCGCCACCGACACCGATCTCCGCCGCGCCCTCGCCGATACCAAGCCCGATATCCTCACCGGCCGGGCTTGGCTCGCCCAGCGCTCCCCCGCCCTTGGCGCCCGCATCCAAACCATGCCCGTGCCAGTGTTTCCGCTCCAGGGCCGAGACCTCCAGGTCATCGGCATCCCGCCGGGTCCGGAGATGGGCGTCATCCTGCGCGACCTCCGCGCCTGGTGGCTCGAACAAGGCTGTGAGGCCGATGTCGCCGCCGAACTGGCACGCCGCCGCCCACGCTGATACACGCCCATCATGGATGCCATCACGCCGCCCCAAACCCTCGTGGCGGAACGCACCACCTCGGACCTCATGCGCCGCCTCTGGCGCGAGCACATCCTCAACCATCGCGGCCGGCTGATCGCCATCGCAGCACTTACGCTGGTCATGGCCGGCACCCAGGCGCTCTACCCCGTCATCATCGACCGCGCGATCGCCATGTTCGAGGCCCGCGACCGCCGCATCCTGTATCAGGTGCCGGCCTTGGTCCTCACCTTCACCGCGATCAAGGCGCTCGCCCAATATCTGCAGAACGTGCAGGTCCAGAAGGTCGTCCTGCTGGTCATCCGGGAGCTGCAGGCCCGGCTGTTCCGCCATCTCGTCCGCGCCGACCTGGCCCAGGTCGAGCGCGAGTCGCCGGCTTCCCTCGCGGCCCGTTTCACCACCGATGCGGCCACTATCCGCGAGGCGCTCACACGCGCCGTCAACGGCTTGGCGGACGCGGCCACCGTCATCGGGCTGATCGGCTCGATGCTCTACCTGGATTGGCAGCTCAGCCTCATCGCCGCCTTGCTGTATCCGCTCGCCGCCCTGCCGATCGGCCGCATCGGCCGCCGCATCCGCCGCGCCTCGGGCGGTATGCAGGAACGCATGGGTGAGACCGCCGCGCTGCTCAACGAAAGTTTCGCCCAGGCCCGCACCGTGCGCGCCTATCGTCTGGAGGACGCCGAGACCGCCCGCGCCGACGCTGCCTTCCACAAGCTTTACCGTGCCTTATTGGCCATGAGCCGTTCCCGCAGCCGGATCGACCCGCTGCTTGAGGTGCTGGGCGGGGCCGCGATCGCCGGTGTCCTCGGCTTCGCCGGCTGGCGTGCCGCCGTCGGCACCAACACGCTCGGCAACTTTACCGGGTTCGTGACCGCACTCCTGATCGCTGCCCGACCGCTGCGCGCGCTAGGTTCGCTGAATGCCGCCCTGCAAGAAGGCTCCGCTGGCCTCGCCCGCGTGTTCGCCATCCTGGACGAGCCTGCTGGCATCACCGAGTCATCCACTGCTGTAGCGCTTCCTCCGGGTCATGGCCGTGTCTCGTTCCAGGATGTCGCCTTCCGCTATCCCGACGGAAGGGCCGGCCTGCACGGCCTTAGCTTCGTCGCCGAACCCGGCCAGACCGTGGCGCTGGTCGGCCCGTCCGGTGCCGGAAAATCCACTGCCCTCGCGCTGATCCCGCGCCTGCAAGACGCTGAGCGAGGCCGCATCGAGGTCGATGGCGCCGATATCAGGGACGTCACGATCGCCAGCCTGCGCGACGCTATCGCCTATGTCGGTCAGGACACGCTGCTGTTCGACGACACCGTCGCCGCCAATATCAGCATGGGCCGCGCGACCGCGACTGACGCTGACATCGCCGCCGCCGCCGCCGCCGCCGCCGCCGCCGATTTCATCGCCGACATGCCCGATGGCTTTACCACTTCAGTCGGTCACAACGGTCAACGCCTCTCGGGCGGTCAGCGCCAGCGCGTTGCCCTCGCGCGCGCTCTGTTGCGCGACCCCCGGATCCTGCTGCTCGACGAGGCCACCAGCGCGCTCGATGCCGAAAGCGAGGCATCAGTGCAGCGCGCGCTCAACCGCCTTCGCATCGGACGCACCACCATCGTGGTCGCTCACCGCCTGTCCACTGTGCGCGATGCCGACCTTGTCGTGGTGATGGACGCGGGACGCGCGGTGGAGCAGGGCACCCACGCTCAGCTTTTGGCGCTCGACGGCCTCTACGCGCGCCTCGTCCGCACCCAGGCGTTCGCTCCGTAAAGGCTATGCGGCCGTTCTGCTGGTTCTACCGCTCGGCAAGCAAGCAAGTCACTGGCTGTCAGGCGGCGGTTACCGTCTCGGTGGCATCCGGCTCAGGCGCGCGGACGGGGTGGCCAAGATAGCGTTCCAGGACCGCCGCTGGTTCGCCATCGGCGATGATGCGGCCCTGATCCATCCAGATGACCCGGCTGCACCAATCGAGGATGATGTCGGTGAGGTGGCTCGACAGGATCAGGATTTCCGCTCCCCGCACCATATCCTCGAGGCGAGCCCGTGCCTTTTCCATGAAGGCGGCGTCTCCGGCCAGGAACCACTCGTCCATCAACAGCACCTGCGGCCGGATCGCGGTGGCCAGGGCGAAACCCAGGCGCACCACCATGCCCGAACTATAGATGCGCACGGGAAGATCGAGGAAGTCGCCCAACTGGGCGAAGTCCCGCACGTCCTCCTCCAGCCGGGCAATCGCGCGCGCATCAAGACCGGTGTAGAGCCCGCGCAACGCGATGTTCTCCCGTCCGGTGAGATCGACGTTCATGCCCAGATTGGGGTCGAGTAGCGCGTTCAGCGTGCCCTGCACCCGCACGCGTCCCTGCACCGGTTCGTAGATCCCCGCCAGCGTACGAAGCAGCGTCGTCTTGCCTGCGCCGTTGCCACCCACGAGGCCCAGCCGGTCACCGCTTCCCAGCTTGAAACTGACGTTTCGCAGTGCCTGGACCACGATACGGTTCTTGGCGTCGGATCCCATTCGACCCGATACGCTGGACATCACGGTCCGCTTCAGGCTGCGCGCATTGCCGTGGTACAGCGGAAAATCCACGCTGACATCGGTGGCTTCGATCTTGGCGCTCATTGCCTCAGATCCAGAACGCGATGCGACCGCGCACCCGGGCGAATAACAGCCACGTGACAATGCAGATCACCAGCGAGTAGGCCACCGCCGACAGGTAAGTAGAAGAGCTCGGTATCACGCCCATCAATGGGCCGCGCACGATTTCCAGGATGGAGAAGAACGGGTTCAGGTCGAGCAGCCATTCGTGCGCGCCCAACTGGCTGGGCTTGTAGATCACGCCGCTGACGAAGAACGCCATTTGCATGATGCTGCCGACGATGGGCGGGATATCGCGGAACCGGGCGCAGAACGCCCCCAACAGGATAGAGAGCGCCAGCCCGTCGACCAGCCAGATCGCGAACGCCGGCACTGCGAGCACCGCGCGCGTGCCCGGCCATGTGTCCAGCGCGATGTAGACCACCACCACCACAACCACGTTATGCGCCAGCACCATCAGATTCCGCAGCACGACCCGTGTGGCGTAAAGCGAGAATGGCAGCCGCACCGAGCGGATCATACCCTCGGCCCCGGTGAAACATACGCAGGCGTCCTGCACCAATGTCCCGATGAAGCCCCACAGCACCAGCGATAGCGCCAGGAAGGGCAGGTAGCTGTGGATTTCCATCTTGAACAGCACGGAGTTGAGCAAGCCCAGCGCGCCCACCATCGCCGCCGTTGACAGCGTCAGCCAGAACGGGCCGAGCGTCGAGCCGCGATAGCGCAGCTTGATGTCGAGCCACGCCAGGGTCCACGACAAACGCCACAGACCGACCGACTCGCGCATGTCCTGTCCCGCCATCCGTTGCCGGTCGGCGAGTGTCACATCGGGCGTGAGGTCGAGAACCACGTCGCTTCTCGGGCCGGCGAAGGAAGCGCTGCTCATGGCGCGCGGCGATATCCCATCCACCTCGCCGCCGCAACCTGCGGTGACAGTCCTGCTTTGTTCACTGTGGCGGACCTGCACCATTCACGAAACCAAATGAGAAACGTAATTGCACAACAAACCATTCTCCGTTAACGACTTAGACGCAGTTGTTGATTAGCATTATGAGCGGCGGCCCGCCGGGTCGGCGTGCCCTGTGGTCGTTTTCTTGATGGCCGCGCCACGACGGAGTCTCCCTCGTATGCATTTCCGCCTGTTTGGCTGTGTCGCGGTGCTCGCGTTGGTCTCGGCCTGCGCCACCCAACCCGTCAATCAGGTGAAGGAAGCGGCGCAATACCTCGCCCATGCCCGCAAGGATTACACGGCGCCCGGCCCTGCTTCAGACCCATGGGGGCCATATATCGTCGAAGCGGCGGCGAAATACGATGTGCCAGAACGTTGGGTGCGCGAGGTGATGCGCCAGGAATCTGGTGGACGCCTCTATGAGCACGGACGGCTCATCACTTCCGATCCAGGTGCAATGGGCCTGATGCAGGTGATGCCCGGCACCTACGACGAGCTGAGGGCGAGGTATGGCCTGGAGGACGACCCGTACGAACCGCACGACAACATCATGGCCGGCACCGCCTATCTTCGCGAGATGTATGACCTGTACGGCTCGCCCGGCTTCCTCGCCGCCTACAATGCCGGTCCTGGCCGGCTCGACGATTACCTGTCGCGCGGCAAGGGCCTGCCGGAGGAGACGCGTCGCTACGTTGCCAAGATCGGCGCGCGCATGGGCGACGATCAGCCGCAGCGCCTGTCGCAGTCCTCGCAACTCGCCATGAACCAACTGCCGCTCGATATTCCCGCCGGCCCCCGTTACCCCCGCAGCCATGGCGGCGCTCCGGTCGCCTTGGCCGAGAACCGCCGCACGGGCTACGTCCGGGACACGGTGCGGATGGCGGCATTGCCGGAACCCCCGCGTTCCGCGCCCGCGCCCGTCGCGTTCTCGCCCCGCGTCGAATTCGCCGCCACCCAGCGTGCGCCCGGCTTCCACTTCGTGCCGCGTGCGATGGCCGAGGCCGTGCCATTGCCGCGCGGTGGTCCCACCACCGGCGCCTGGGCGATCCAGGTCGGTGCGTTTGCCAATGCGAACATGGCCCAATCGGCTGCGGAAGCCGCACGAGGCCAAGCGTCCGCCGTGCTCGCCAGCGCCCACCCGGCGGTCGGCACTGTCCGGCAGGGCAACGCCATTCTCTACCGCGCCCGCCTCACCGGCCTCTCCCGCGAAGCAGCGACCCAGGCGTGCGAACGCTTGTCCCACAAAGGCTGCATCGTGGTCTCCCCGAGCAGCCAGTCCTGAACCCCAGGCCGCCTGGTTCACCGGGATCAGGCCAGCGACACCGACGAGGGCGAGCACGTCATGGCGGGTGAGGGCTTCGTAGGGTGACCATCCTGGGCCTCCGGGCTTGTGAAAATCTCCCATTCCCATCCATTCTCCCGTCAGAATCCGGGGGCACGCCATGAGTGACATCTGTCTTGGACGACGTTCGGCGCTCGCCGGCGCGGGCGCCACGGCATTCCTGTCCCGTCGCGCCCGCGCCCAGGCCACCGGTCCTATCCGTATTGGCGTGCTCACGGACGAAAACGGCCCCTACGCCGACTCCGCCGGTCGCGGCTCCATTCTGGCGGCACAGATGGCCGCCGCCGATTTCGGCGGTGACGTGCTCGGCCACAAAATCGAAATCCTCCACGCCGACACCCAGAACAAGCCCGACATCGCCTCCGCCATCGCCAGCCGTTGGTATGACACCGAGGGCGTGGACATGATCACCGACCTTCCCGTCACCCCCATCGCCGCCGCCGTCCAGCAGATCGCGGCGCGCATGAGGAAGACCGTTATCATCACCGCCGCCGCTGCTTCGGAGTTCACCTCCAAATCCTGCTCCCCCACCAGCATTCACTGGGCTGACGACACCCACGCGCTGGCCGCCGGCACGGCCGGGCAAGTGCTCGCCAACGGCGGTAAGACATGGTTCTTCATCACCGTCGACTTCTCCTTTGGCGCCGCCCTCCAGCGCCAGGCTACCGAAGTCATCCTGGCGGGAGGGGGGCACGTTCTCGGCGAAACCCGCTACCCCATCGGAAACACGGATTTCTCCTCTCAGCTTTTGCAGGCGCAGGCATCGGGTGCCGAGGTCATCGGCCTTGCCAGCGTCGGCAACGACCTCGTGAACTGCATCAAGCAAGCCGGCGAGTTCGGTGTCGGGTCCGACGGCAAGCAAATCCTGGCCGGCTTCCTCATCTACATCACCGACATCCACGCCCTCACGCCAAAGGTCGCCCAGGGCTTCACCTTCGCCTCCGGCTTCTACTGGGACCAGAACGAAGCCGCCCGTGCCTTCTCTCGCCGCTTCTTTACCGCCCACAAGGCTATGCCGACCCGCGACCAGGCCGCCATCTACTCGGCCAGCCTGCACTTCCTCAATGCCATGCAGCAGGCCGGCACGCGCGATCCACTTGCGGTCAACAAGGCGCTCCGTGGCATGAAGATCGACTATTTCGGGCACCAGGGTTCCGTCCGCGCCGATGGCCGCGTGCTCTATGACCTCACTCTCTACAAGGTGAAAAGACCGGAACAGGTGGCGGCACCGTGGGACTATTACGAGCCGACTGGAACGGTTTCCCAGGCAGACGCCTTCCTGCCGATGAATCCGGCCTGTGCCGCGTAGAACTTCTGTCGTCACCTTGACGCGTCGGGTCCCATACGCCATCTGATCCATACAGGACCGCGCCGGTCCTTTTAGGGTCCGTGCGTCATGTTAAGACTATCCAAACTGACCGATTACGCGGTTGTCGTGCTGATGCGTCTGTCCACAAGCAGTGACGCAGCAGTGCAGACCTCACCTTTTATCGCCGCAGCTACCGGCGTGCCTGAGCCAACTGTGGCCAAGGTGCTGAAGGCACTCACGGCCAACAGTCTTGTCGTATCTCAGCGCGGCGCACGTGGCGGGTATCGGCTGATCAAGCCATTGCACGCTATTTCCATCGCCGACGTAATCGCTGCCATCGATGGCCCGATTGCGCTGACCGCCTGTGTCGAAGGCGGTCCTGGCTCCTGCGATGTATCCTGCGTCTGTGCCGTGCGCGGCCGGTGGGATCTAGTGAACGACGCCATACATCAGGCGCTGTCGAGTATCACGCTCGGTGACATGCGTGATGTCTCGCTGCCTGCCTTTGCTCGAATTGAAACCGTCTCCGCCGAACAGGAAATCTGACATGCCTGCCGTTGCTGAAACTCTCGACGTCGTACAGTCCGCCACCGACGCTGGCTACAAGTGGGGCTTCTCCACCGATATCGAAATGGACCTCGCGCCCAAAGGGTTGAACGAGGACATCATACGTCTGATCTCGGAGCGTAAAGAAGAACCCGCCTGGATGCTTGCCTGGCGACTCAAGGCTTACGCCAAGTGGCTGCAGATGGAGGAGCCCGATTGGTCTTCCGTCAAGCATCCCCCGATCGACTATCAGGCGCTGCATTACTATGCGGCACCGAAGAAGAAGGCCGGTCCGAAGAGCCTCGACGAGGTCGATCCCGAATTGCTTCGCATGTACGAGAAGCTCGGCATTCCTTTGAAGGAGCGCGCCATTCTCGCCGGCGTCGAAATCCCTGAGGGCGAGCGCCCGCCAGTGGCAATTGACGCAGTGTTCGACAGCGTTTCCGTCGCGACCACGTTCCGCGACACGCTGGCAAAGTCGGGTGTGATTTTCTGCCCGATCAGCGAGGCCGTGCGCGAGCACCCCGAGTTGGTCAAGCAATATCTTGGCAGCGTCATACCCGCCGGCGACAACTATTTCGCGGCGCTCAACAGTGCCGTGTTCACGGACGGAAGCTTCGTGTTCATCCCCAAGGGCGTGCGCTGCCCGATGGAACTGTCCACCTATTTCCGCATCAATGCCCAGAATACCGGTCAGTTCGAGCGCACGCTCATCATCGCGGAAGCTGGTGCCTATGTCAGCTACCTCGAGGGCTGCACCGCGCCTCAGCGTGACGAGAACCAACTGCACGCAGCTGTCGTCGAGCTAGTGTTGATGGACGACGCCACGATCAAATACAGCACGGTGCAGAACTGGTATCCCGGCGACGCCGAGGGCCGTGGTGGTATCTACAACTTCGTCACCAAGCGCGCGGCATGTCGTGGTGCTCGTAGCAAGGTGAGCTGGACCCAGGTCGAGACTGGTTCGGCGATCACCTGGAAGTATCCGTCATGCATTCTGCTGGGCGATGAGAGCGTCGGTGAGTTCAACTCCGTCGCCGTCACGACCAACTACCAGCAGGCCGATACCGGTACCAAGATGATCCATATCGGCCGCAACACGCGCAGCACGATCGTGTCGAAGGGCATCTCTGCCGGCCGCAGCAACAACACCTATCGCGGTCAGGTGAAGGTCATGCCGAAGGCACATGGCGCTCGCAACCATACGCAATGCGACAGCCTGCTGATCGGCGATCAGTGTGGGGCGCATACCGTGCCCTATATCGAAAGCCGCAATCCAACGGCCAAGCTGGAGCACGAGGCGACCACATCGAAGATTGCTGACGATCAGCTTTTCTATTGTCGCCAGCGTGGCCTTTCGGCTGAGGACGCGGTCGGACTGATCGTGAATGGCTTCTGCAAGGAAGTGTTGAAGGAGTTGCCGATGGAGTTCGCGGTGGAAGCGCAGAAGCTTCTTGCTGTGAGCCTCGAAGGCTCGGTGGGTTAAGGATTTTACTATGCTCGAGATCAAGGGACTGTGCGCTGGCATCGAGGAAAAGGAGATCCTGAGAGGGATCGACCTCGTGGTGCCGCAAGGTGAGGTTCACGCCATCATGGGGCCGAACGGCTCCGGCAAATCGACCCTCTCCTACGTGTTGGCCGGCCGTGAGGGCTATGAAGTCACGGCTGGTACGGCGACATTCGAGGGTCACGACCTGCTCGATATGGAGCCGGAACAGCGCGCGGCCGCTGGGCTGTTCCTTGCGTTCCAGTATCCTGTGGAGCTGCCCGGCGTCGGCAATGCCAATTTCCTGCGCACGGCCCTGAATTCTATTCGTCGTGCACGTGGCGAACCCGAACTTGACGCCGTGGCATTCCTCAAGATGGCACGCTTGGAAATCAAGCGGCTCGCGATGGCCGACGACATGCTGAAGCGCAACGTCAACGTCGGCTTCTCCGGCGGCGAGAAGAAGCGCAACGAGGTGCTGCAGATGGCGATTTTGCGTCCGAAGCTTGCGATCCTCGACGAGACGGACAGCGGTCTCGATATTGATGCGCTCAAGATCGTCGCCGACGGTGTCAACGCTTCGCGCGGGCCCGATTTCTCTGCGCTGGTGATCACGCATTACCAGCGTTTGCTCGACTACATCGTGCCGGATCGCGTGCACGTGCTCTCGGCGGGCCGCATCATCCGCTCTGGCGGGCCTGAACTCGCCCATGAACTCGAAGCCCATGGCTACGCCGGTGTTGTGAACGAGGCCGCATGAGCGCGATTCAGCCAAACGCCCTGCAACTCGCCACCACCGGCTTCCTGGCACGTTTTGAGGGCAACTCAGGCCTGCGGACTGATCCGATACGCCGTCGTGCCGCCGAGACCTTGCGCCATATCGGGCTGCCGACACAGCGTGAGGAAGCTTGGCACTTCACCAGTCTGCGCCCGCTTGCCGGGATCGCGTTCCAGGGTGTCCACACCACGCACGATCACGGGCATGATCTGCTGGCCCGTATGTCTGGCATTTCCGGTCCGCGCCTTGTTTTCGTAAATGGCCGGCACGATACCGCTGTCTCGGAAATGCCCGATTTCACCACCGTGGGAGAGCCCACGCTGAACGAACCGGACGACGCCGTTTCCATGCTCAACACCATGTTCGCCGACGATGGCGCGCATATTGAGATCCCACCTGGCGTAGATGCGGAAAGTATCCTGCTGGTAAGCCTCGGCGTGGCCGATGGCGAGCCCGTAGCGTTTCACCCGCGTCATCGTATCCAGTTACATCCTGGCGCTCGCCTAACCCTTATCGATGTCTCGCTCGGTCGTGGTACTTATCTCAACAATCCCGTATTCGACATCGAAGTTGCCGAGGGCGCTACCCTTGTGCATCTCCGCTTGCAGGACGACGCGACCGACGCTTTCCACCTCTCGTCGGTCCGCGCCAATATTGCAGCACGTGGGACGTATGACAGCTTCGCTCTCACTCTTGGCGCACGCCTTGCCCGCATGGAGGTCCATGCCAACCTTGCTGGCGAACACGGTGCCGCGCACCTCAACGCCGCCCAGCTTTTGGGCGGTGTTCAACATGCGGATTTTACCACCGTGGTCGCGCATGACGCACCGTCCTGCGCCTCGCGTCAGACGGTGAAAAACGTCCTGACCGGCAAGTCTCGTGGCGTATTTCAGGGCCGTATTGAGGTCGCACGGATTGCACAGAAGACTGACGGTTACCAAATGAATCAGGCGCTGCTGCTTTCGCCTGACGCCGAAATCGACAGCAAGCCGCAGTTGCAGATCTACGCCGACGACGTGAAATGTAGTCACGGCGCCACGGTCGGCGAACTCGACCTCGACCAACTTTTCTACCTCCGGAGCCGGGGCATTTCTGAGCCTGACGCTCGTGCCATCTTGGTGCGCGCGTTCCTGGCCGAAGCGCTCGATCCGATCACCCATGACCAGACACGCGCTCTAATGGAGAACGCGATTGAGGCATGGTGGCAAGGACGACACATATGAACGACGCCTTCCCAGCACCTGGATTCGACATCGCGCGCATCCGTGCCGACTTCCCGATTCTTTCGCAGACCGTTCGTGGCAAACCCCTCGTGTTTCTCGACAGTGCAGCTTCGGCGCAAAAGCCGCGCGTGGTGATCGACGCCATGGTGAATTGCATGGAGACGCAGTACGCCAACGTCCATCGTGGCCTGCATTGGATGAGCGAGCGGACTACGGACGCGTACGAATCTACCCGCGATGTGGTTGCAGCGCTTCTCAACGCGAACGACCGCACCGAAATCGTGTTCACGCGCAACAGCACCGAGGCGATTAACCTCGTCGCACATAGCTACGGTCGCGGGATCATGAAGCCGGGCGAGGTGGTGCTGATTTCCGAAATGGAGCATCACGCCAACATCGTACCGTGGCAGATGCTGCGCGATTCGCATGGCATCGAGATGCGCGTGGCCGCCGTGACCGAGACCGGTGAACTGGACATGGAAGATGTCGCGGCCAAGCTAAGCGACAATAAAGTCGGCCTCGTGGCCATCACGCATATGTCCAACGTGTTCGGCACCTACGTTCCGGTCGAGCGCCTCATTCGCCTGGCACACGAACATGGTGCAAAGGTGCTGCTGGATGGCAGCCAGGCGGTGGTGCATCGTCGCGTGGACGTGCAGGCACTTGGCTGCGACTTTTACGTCTTCACCGGCCACAAGCTGTACGGCCCCACCGGTATCGGCGTGCTCTGGGCGCGGCATGAACTGCTGGAGGCGATGCCTCCGTTCATGGGTGGCGGCGACATGATCGACAGCGTCACGTTCGAGCGCAGCACTTGGGCGCATGTTCCGCACAAGTTCGAGGCCGGCACACCTGCGATTATCGAGGCGATCGGGCTGAAGGCCGCGATCGGCTATGTCCAGGAGATCGGTTACGAGGCGCTCTCGGCGCATGAGGCGGCGTTGACCGATCATGCACTGTCGCAACTCGCCACAGTCGAAGGCCTCCGCGTCATAGGACAGGCGCAGGATCGCGGCGGCGTTGTGTCTTTCACCCTGAAGGGAGCGCACGCTCACGACGTGGCGACGCTGCTGGACCGGCAAGGCATCGCGATACGCGCGGGACACCATTGCGCCGAACCGCTGATGCGCCGGCTTGGGCTCGACAGCACCGCGCGCGCCAGCTTCGGCGTCTATACCAGCCATGAGGAAATCGACGCTCTCACCACTGGGCTGAACCGCGTGAGGGAATTCTTCGTGTGACGACGCTTGCGGAAGATGTCGGCGATCTCTACCAGGCGGTCATTCTTGATCATGGTCGCAAGCCGCGCCATGCCGGCCGCCTCGCCTCGTTCGACACTTCCGCAAAGGGTGATAATCCGATGTGCGGCGACCGCGTCGAGGTGTTCGTAAAGTACGGTGCTGACGATACGATTGGAGAAGCCGGGTTTGAGGCACGAGGCTGCGCTATCAGTATCGCCTCTGCCGACCTCATGGCCGAGGTCGTCGTCGGCCGTAAGATTACCGACACACGTGCCATGTTCGAGACGTTCCGGCAGATGGCGCGCACCGGCGAGTGCCCAGCCTGCGACGACGCGATGGATCGTCTGCGCCCCTTGGCCGGGGTGCACGATTATCCGTCGCGAGTGAAATGCGCGACATTGCCGTGGCATGCTCTGCTGGCGGCATTGGACGGGGAAGGACGGACAAGCAGTGAGTGACCAGACCCAAACGGCACCGCAGGTTGGCACATGGTCGCCCGACGGCGAGACCGTCGGCTTGCCCAGCGAGGACGCTGTGATCGGCGCCATCGCGACCGTGTACGATCCTGAAATCCCGGTGAACATTTATGAACTCGGGTTGATCTACACGATCGAGATCACCGATGCCGCCGCTGTCAGCGTGGAGATGACACTTACTGCGCCAGGTTGTCCCAGCGCTCAGGAACTCCCCGAAGCCGTTCACAATGCTATCATGGCATTGCCCGGTGTTTCGGCCTGCGACGTTCAGGTAGTATGGGACCCGCCATGGGACCCAAGCCGCATGACAGAGGACGCGCGTCTGTCGTTGAATATGTTCTGACCTGAGACGATGTGAGTATTACCATGAGCACAACAATCTCGACTCCCGCGCCCAAAACCCGGCGTCCGTTGCCTCAACTGATGTCCTTGACCGATGCCGCCGCCACACGGCTGGGCGTGCTATACGCAAAAGGTCAGCAGGGAATGACGCTTCGCATCAGCGTCGGCACCAAGGGCTGCTCCGGTCTTTCGTACGATATGAACTGGGTCGCCAGTCCAGGACCGGGCGATGAGGTCGTAACCGACAGGGGTCTCACCGTCATCGTCGACCGCAAGGCCACGCTGTTTCTTATTGGCACGGTGATGGACTATCAAACCGAGGCGCTGTCCTCTGGATTCACCTTCATCAATCCCAACGAGAAGGGGCGGTGTGG
>JANXXW010000308.1 GCA_025350425.1 Rhodospirillales bacterium | reverse complement strand
CAGCCGCGTATCCTTGCCGACAACGACCCGGTGCCGGTGTGCGCCCCGCGTGAACAGCACACCCGCCGCTTGTCCCAGCCGCAAGGCGGTGGCGGCGGTCATGGGATCAGTGTTGGCGGTACCGCGAATGCCGTCGGTCCCGAACAGTTTTCTTGGGCGTGTCATGCCCGCTCCATGCCAGAGCCCAGGAGGGCGCGCCAGACCCGCAGCGCCTGCACGGTCTGCGCCACGTCATGCACCCGAAGAATTGAAGTGGCTCCAAGGGACGCGAACAGTCCGGCGGCTATCGAGGCGGGGCCGAGCAGGCCCGGATCGGCCTCGCCGGACAGCAGGCCGAGGAAGCGCTTGCGGGAAACGCCCACCACGATCGGGCACCCGAGGTTCAACAACAGCCCGAGGCGCGGCAGCAACGCCACGTTTTCGGCTTTTCCCTTGGCGAACCCGATACCCGGATCAATCGCGATCCGGTTTCGCGCAATCCCTGCCGCCTCAGCGAACTCAACGCGTTCGGCAAGCTCGCTGGCGACTTCCTGGGCAACGTCGCCATAGTCTTTGCGGCCCATCATCGTCACCGGTGTGCCGCGCATGTGCATCAGGATCACGCCACAGTCCCGCTTCGCGAGGAGCGCCGCCGCATCCGGGTCATGGCGCAGGGATGACACGTCGTTGACGATGGCGGCCCCGGCATCGAGCGCCAGCGCCATCGTAGAAGCGTTGCGCGTGTCCACGGAGATTACGGTGCCGCCTCGCGCGAGTTCACGAATCACGGGAACGATACGGGCCTGTTCGACAGCGGGCGTGACTGCTTCGGCGCCAGGCCGCGTACTCTCCCCGCCGATGTCGAGGATATCCGCGCCTGCAGCCATCAAAGCCTGGCCGCCGGCAATCGCCTCATCCGGGTTTAGGTAACGGCCGCCGTCCGAAAAGCTGTCGGGGGTTACATTCAATATCCCCATAACCAATGGCTTGGGTCCACCGAGCCAGCTTGGACCGTGACCATTCCAAAAGGGGTATGACGCGGCTGGATCAACGGGAACAATCTCACCGTCGTTCAGCCGGACAAGCGAAAAGGCCGCCGGACCTCCGGACAGCCATTTCGCCCTGCCCTGTCGGACTGCGTCCGCCGCGATTGCGCCGAACAGCAGTCCGAGAGGTTCCAGCAATTTAGCCCGGCTGCGGAGCCGCTCCCAGTCCGCTTGTCGGCGGAACCGGGCGGGTCGTCGTCGGCACTGAGGCACGGCGGCTTTCCGGCGCGGGCTCATCGTTGACCTTGCGGATCACCGGCTCGCCCCGCATCACCGTCCGGATATCGTCACCGGAAAGGGTCTCATACTCCAGCAATCCACGAGCGACGCGATGCAGATCCTCGACATTCTCGGACAGGATCGTGCGTGCCTTCACATAGGCCGCATCGATGATGCATTTGATTTCCGCGTCGATCTCACGCGCCGTAATCTCAGACACGTTCTTATTCTGCGTCACGGAGTGGCCGAGGAACACTTCCTGGCTGTTATCGCCGTAAGCGATCATGCCAAGCTTCTCGCTCATGCCCCACTCAGTCACCATTCGTCGGGCCTGATCGGTCGCCATCTTGATGTCACCCGAGGCGCCGTTCGAGACCTTGTCGGCTCCGAAGATGACTTCCTCTGCCGCACGGCCGCCCATGGCCATGGTCAGCTCAGCCAGCAACTTAGACTTGCTCTTGGAATAACGATCACCCTCCGGCAAGCTCATCACCAATCCAAGCGCACGACCGCGTGGAATGATCGTCGCCTTGTGGACCGGATCACACTCCGTCTCGTGCATTGCGCACAGGGCGTGGCCGCCTTCATGGTAGGCCGTCATCTGCTTCTCGGCCTCGCTCATGACCAAGCTGCGGCGCTCGGCGCCCATCATCACCTTGTCCTTGGCGAACTCGAACTCAGCCATTGCCACAACGCGCTTGCCCAGACGGGCGGCGAGCAGGGCAGCTTCGTTCACTAGGTTGGCGAGGTCGGCGCCGGAGAAGCCAGGCGTGCCACGTGCAATGATCTTCGGATCAACGTCGTTGGCCAACGGCACCTTGCGCATGTGAACGCGCAGGATCTTCTCACGCCCGTTCACGTCCGGGTTCGGCACGACCACCTGACGGTCGAACCGGCCGGGACGCAGCAGGGCAGGGTCGAGCACGTCGGGACGGTTGGTGGCAGCAATAAGGATCACGCCCTCGTTGCTTTCAAAGCCGTCCATCTCAACGAGCATCTGGTTCAACGTCTGCTCGCGCTCATCATTACCGCCGCCTAGGCCAGCGCCACGATGGCGGCCCACGGCGTCGATCTCGTCGATGAAGATGATGCACGGAGCGTTCTTCTTGCCCTGCTCGAACATGTCACGCACGCGGCTGGCGCCGACGCCCACGAACATTTCCACGAAATCCGAGCCGGAAATGTAGAAGAACGGTACGCCCGCCTCGCCGGCGACCGCGCGGCCGAGCAGGGTCTTGCCGGTGCCTGGGGGACCGATCATCAGCGCCCCCTTGGGGATCTTGCCACCGAGGCGCTGGAACTTCTGTGGGTCCTTCAGGAAGTCCACGATCTCCTGCAACTCGGCCTTCGCCTCGTCGATACCTGCCACGTCGTCAAACGTGATACGGCCCTGCTTCTCGGTCAGCAGCCGCGCGCGGGACTTGCCGAAGCCCATGGCGCGTCCGCCACCGGACTGCATCTGGCGCATGAAGAACACCCAGACGCCGATCAAGAGCAGCATGGGGAACCACGACAGCAGGTAGTGGAGCAGCGGGTTTACGTCGCTCTCTTCCGGCTTGGCTACGACGCGCACACCCTTATCGGTCAGGCGCGACACCAGCGTGGGGTCCTCGGGCGTGTAGGTTTGGAAGCTGCGACTATCAGCAAGCTGCCCGGTGATGGTGCGTCCCTGGATGACGACATCCTTGACGTGCCCGCAGTTCACTTCTCCGATGAAGTCGGAGTAAGCGACCTGCGTCGCGGCATTCCGGGTCGTACCTGGTTGAAACAGGTTGAAGAGGACCACCAACAGCAGCGCGATGATGACCCAGAGCGCAAGATTGCGGCCGAAATTGCTCATCTCATTCCTTGGCCGATTCGGCCCTAAGCGACATTCTACTTACAGCGACCATCATGTGGCCACCGTGTGACAGCCAACATAGTGTTGCGAGGTCGTCTTGGCATCCCCGGGGGTCTTATCCCACCCAAGCATCCGGGGTCTTTTCGAACGGCGCGCATGCAGCAGGGGCCGCAGGAGTGAACGATATCGCCATCCGGTCGCAGGTTCTCGCATCAGGATAGCCGAGATGCGGGACCGCGAACAGCATTCCATTCACGCGCAAGGCTGGCAAGGTCCGACGCAGGACATCGGGAAAGTCATAGCCAGGCAAACGCGCCGCGTCGTCGCCGAGTGCTCCCAGGGTCATATGTTCCGACAGCCCTATACGCGCCGCCAACTGGAACCGATTGTCCCAGGTGACGCCAGGGTCGGCGGCGATTTCAGCCGACATGGCGCGGATTTCGCGCACCAGCAGCCATCTTCCCGGCGCGAGACGTCCGCCGGGCACGATGCGGACGCCGCCGAGCGTCGCCGCGCGAGGTGCCTCGGCCAATTCAGGTAGACCGGCGCGAGGGGGCCGCCGCGTCCCCGACACGGTCCGGATCAGCGCCCCGAGCGCCTCGGGCGGCAAGGCCTGATCGGGGATCGTCGCATAACCGGCTGGGTAGATATCCGCATGATCCGCAAGCCACGAAGCCAGCACACGTTCCCGTCCCGCGCGAGCATGTCCGTAGGCGCGCGCCGCTTCCGACGTGGCACGCGTCGCGGCCGAAATACCGTCGGGATCGCCGCGATAAGCGCGCAGCCTGGACCGTATATAAGTGGGATCGAAGTTGGATGGGTCTTGGCACCAGCCAACCCGCCGCGCCCGCAGGGTGGCACGCAGCCTGCCCGAGGGGATCATGAGCAACGGGCGCAGCCAGCGCGTCAGGTTGGTTTCGACCACCGCCGCCATCCCTGATCTGCCGGCAGGATGGCTTCCCGCCATGGCGCGCATGACGACAGTCTCGGCCTGATCGGTCGCGTGATGGCCGAGCAGCAGATGCAGGATGCCCCGATCCGCGCAGGCGGCCTCCAGCGCCGCGTAACGGGCCATTCTCGCGCGGACCGAAAGCGCGGGACCGTGGGGGAGGTCGAGCGTGAGGATTTCCGCGCCGACCCCGCATTGCGCAAGGCGCGAAGCCGCCTCCCTCGCCTCCAGCGTCGATTCCGCGCGTAGCCCATGATCGACGATCATGGCGACCGCCTCGCCCCCGCGCGCCTCTGCCCACGCTGCGGCGAGCAGTGCCAGCGCCATACTGTCCGCACCACCGGACACCGCAACGGCGAGCCGGGGACGTGGCTCGAATGGACCGAGCGGATCGAGCCGCGCCGCGAATTCTGCTGGTGCGACAGGCGTCAGCGGCAGCCGGCGCGGGCGGAAATGGAGCTGATAGCCGGGATCAGGTTGGGACGGGGATTTGCCGCCCGTAGCTTGGTCAGTGTGGCGCAGGCGGATGGCTTTTCGTTGATCGCGGCCAGCGAACCGGCCAGGCCCAAAAGCGCGTCCTGCGCGCGGGACCCGTTAGGACTGCGGTTGTAGGCGTCATCGTATGCAACGGCGGCCTGAGCATAATCACGCCGTCCCTCCAGCGCCTGGGCGAGCAGAAACTGCGCGTCCGTGCTACGCGGCGTGCGCGGGCCGGCCAGCAGTTCGCGCGCGGCCGCTTCAGCGGCTGGATAATCGCGCCGGGCAAGCGCCGCGTTGCCTTCCTGTATCGTCAGTTCCGGTGTTCGACGGACCGGAGTTGCGGGGGCCGGCGCGCCGCCGGTTTGGCTTCCCCCCAGTTGGCCCGCGGAAAGGCCCGGAGACGGGGCAAGCGGCGCGGCTCCCGCCGACGATGCGTTGCCGACCTTGAACGCAAGATCGCCGATTTGCTTGTTCAGCGACTCGAACTGCCGCTGGCGGGTGTTATCCGCCTCATCCAACCGGCCACGCAGTTGGCGTATCTGGTCATCCTGCTGGTTCACCCGGTCCAGCAGTTGCGCCGTAATCTCGTTCGTGCCCGAAACCGGCGGCGGCGCGCCACGGTAGAGCGCCGAGCTACCCCCGCCCCCGCGTGCCCCCTGGTCTCGCAGCGCCTGCACGTCACGGCGCAGTTCAAGAATCTGGTTCTGCAGCGTTATCGCGTCACGCGAGTCGAGTTGCGCGTGGGCCGGGGACACGCTGGCGACCGCAAGGCCGATCAAGGCGAGGGCGGAATACTTCATGGCAGTCTCCGAAAACAGAAAAGCCGACGGTCTTTCGACCGCCGGCTTTCTTTAGACGATTTGGGCGAGTTACCGAACCGACGTGATCGCGTTGCGGTTCTGCTGCCAGGCGCTCTCGTCCGAACCCAGCGCGGTCGGGCGATCCTTGCCGTAGCTGATGGTTGTGACGCGCGAACCGGCGACGCCGCGAGCTACCATATAGTCGCGGGCCGAGTTGGCGCGGCGCTGGCCGAGAGCGATGTTGAACTCCTCAGTGCCGCGCTCATCGCAGTTGCCGGCGATCTGCACGTTGTCCTGAGGATACCTGGACAGGAACGCGGCCTGCTGGTCGAGCTTGCCACGTGAGTCCGATGTCAGCGCGGATGCGTTGGTGGCGAAGAACACGCGGTCGTTGCCGCTGGCGACGAGGTCTTCCTGGCTGCCCGGAGTGACGCTGCCAGCGCCGCCCATTGTTCCGCCGGCCCCAGCCGCCGATGCGGAGGTGGTGTCGGCGGGCGTGCTGCATGCCGCGAGGAGTGCGAGGGCGCCGAATGCGCCGAGGATCTTGACGTTCATTGTGATCTTCCTGGAGAGAAATGCGGGCCTGAATCACCGCAAACGACGTGCTTTTGAGACGTAGCTCCCGTAACGATTTGGGTCAAGCAACGACGCATACGAATGCACCCGACTCGTCTAAGTTCACGCGAATGAGTACGCTTTCACCCTAATAACGGCGACCAATCGGCGTCCGACGCGTCGGTCGGGGTTGATACGGGGCGCTCATTGAAGCCTGCTATGTCGATCGAGACAAGTCGCGCCGAGTAGCCAGCGCCCCGGCTGTCGCGCGCCGCCGTCTCGCGGCAGAACATGATCACGCGGCCATTGGGTGCGAATGTTGGCGCCTCGACGAAATAGCTCTCGGACAGGATTCGTTCGCCGGTGCCATCGGGGTGCATCACGCCGATGGCGAACGTGCCGCCGCCGAACCGGGTGAAGGCAATGTAGTCGCCGCGCGGCGACCAGACGGGCGTCGCGTACTGGCCGCGCCCGAAGCTGATGCGTTTCACCCCGCCGCCGCCCGAACCCATCACATAGATCTGCTGATCCCCTCCCCGATCCGAGTTGAACACGATCTGCGACCCGTCTGGGCTGTAGCAGGGCGACACGTCGATGGCCCCGGAATTGGTTAGCTGCCGCCCGCCGCCGCCGCTCGTCGGAACCACGTAGATGTCCGACCCACCGCCCCGCGTCTGCGCCATGATAATGTTCGCGCCATCGGGGCTGAAGCGGGGCGACAGGGTGATGCCGCCGAAATCGCCCAGTATATGCTGCCGGCCGGTCGCGAGGTCGAACATGTACACGCGGGGCTTGTTGTTGGCGTAGCTCATGAAAGCGATCTGGTCGCGCGTGGGATGGAAGCGCGGGGTCAGCGCGTTCCAGGTGCCGTCGGATAGGAAGCGGTTGTTGGCGCTGTCCTGGTCCATGATCGCCAGCCGCTTCACCCTGCGGTCGCGCGGGCCGCTGCCCGCGATGTAGACGATCCGGGTATCAAAATAGCCTTTCTCGCCCAACAGCCGCTCGTAGATAACGTCGCTGATGATGTGCGCGATGCGCCGCCAGTTGCCGAGCGTCGTGCTGTAGGCGGTGCCTTGGATCTGCGTGCCCGGCAGCACGTCCCACAGGCGGAACTCCACCCGCACCCGGTCCCCGCCCTGGCTCTCGACGCGGCCTGTCATCAGTGCCTGGGCGCCGATCGCCTTCCAGTTCTGGAAGTTGGGCGTGTCGGCCGGAGCCTCGCCTATGAAGGCGGCGGGATCGATCGGCCGAAACAGGCCGCTGCGCTGGAGATTGCCGGTGATGACGCCCGCCATGTCCCGCCCGAGGCTGTCAGTGCCGCCGCCCCCGCCGGCCATGGGCGGGATAGCGATCGGGATCGGCGATGTTCGCGCGCCGTCCACCGTGATTTCCTTGCCGCCCAGCGACTGAGCGCCGGGGGATTGGCCACCGGGCGATTGGGCGCCAGAAACGGGGGCGCCCTGGGCGTGGGCGAGCAGCGGCGTCACGCCGAAGGCAGCCGACGCGGCAAGCAGGCGGCGGCGTTCGAGCAGCATCTGGGAAATACCGGACTGGGTCATCGGATGCCCTCCTTTAGGGTTTGAAGCGAAATGTTAGGGTCGAAATCTTGCCAAGGTCGGATGGTGGCAGCGGCAAGCTGGCGCAGTGCGGATCGCGGACGGCGCGGACGGCGCGTTCTGCGAAAGCTCGGAAGCGGGGATCGCCCATTCGTCCACGGTCCTGATCCCCCACCTGTGCATCTCGGGCGACACCTTCAGGATCGACGGTCACGACAAGCTGGACCGACATTTTCTCGATGCCCAGGGCGCCGTCGTCCTTGGTCCAGCACTCGCGGACCTTCGCCCCGATCGCGCCACGCTGCTGCTCGCTCAGGGTCGCGGTGATGTCGCCAGCACGGCTTCCCCCCGCGTTCGGCGCGCCGCCCTGGACGGGATTGGCGCGCGCCGAAGGTGGTTTGGTCTGCTTCTGGTTGGCGCGCAGCTTTTCCAGCGTGTTTTGCAAAGTATCGGTGTCCGGCACCGCGTTCTTGGTCTGATTCGGCTGGCTGGTCGTGCTCGGGGGAGCCGGTGGAGGCGGGATCGGCGGCGGCGGAAGCGGCCGGGGCGGTGGCGGCAGGGGTGGCGGCGTCACCGGCGGAGACGGCGGTGCCGGAGGTGGTGGCGGCGAGGGCGTAGGCATCGGTGTCGGCGTCGGAGGAGGGGGCGGCGGTGTCTGTGGCGGCGGCGTCACCGGTGGCGTTGGTGCAGGCGGCGGCGTTGGCGGCGGCGGCGGAGGGGGTGGAGGTGGCGGAGGCGGTTCCGGCAGCTGCTCCTTCGGCGGCTCCGGCGAGGGCTGATCCTGCACCGTCGCCTCGGTCTTGGCGGGTG
>JANXXW010000127.1 GCA_025350425.1 Rhodospirillales bacterium | reverse complement strand
CCGTCATGCACGCGCTCGGCACCGACGCCATGACGACCGGCAACCACGAGTTCGACAACGGCCCCGCGAACCTCGCCCGCTTCGTCCGCGCCGCCCGCTTCCCCGTGCTCTCCGCCAACCTCGACGCCGCCGACGAACCGGCGCTGGCCGGCCTCACCCATCCCTGGGTCATCCTGCAACGCGGCGACCTCAAGGTCGGGGTCGTCGGACTCACCACCACGGAAACCCTGGCCAGCTCCGCCCCTGGCCCGCGTATCCGCATCACCGATCCCGTCGCAGCACTGACCAACGCCGCACGGGATTGCCGCGCCGCCGGTGCCACCATCGTCGTGGCGCTCTCCCATCTCGGTGTGGCGACCGACCGCCAACTCGCCAGCAGCGTCCCTGATGTGCCCGTGTTCATCGGCGGCCACTCGCACACGTTGCTGTCCAGCACGGAGCCGAACGCCGCCGGCCCGCATCCCACCGTCGTCGACGGCCCCGCCGGGCGCGGCCTCGTGGTCCAGGCCGGCTGCTTCAGTCGCTACACCGGCCGGCTCGACCTCGACCTGTCGGAAACGGGCGAAATCCTCGCCTTCGGTGGCGCCTGCCGCCATGTCGGGCTCGACCTTGCGGAGAACCCCGAGGTCGCTGCCATCGTCGCCCGTTTCGCGGCCCCGCTTGCCGAAGCCGCTCGCCGCCCGGTTGGGCATAGCGACATCGCCTACAGCACCGAGGGTTGTCGCGAGCGCGAATGTGCAATCGGCAATTTCGTCGCCGACGCGATGCTCGCTTCCGTCCATGGCGCCGATGCCGCCCTGATGAACGCCGGCGGCATCCGCACTGGCCTGCCTGCCGGCACCATCACCGGCCGCGACATCGCCCAGGCGCTGCCGTTCGGCAATACCATCGCCACCGTAAGAGTTACCGGCGCCGATCTCCGCGCCGCCGTCGCGTATGGCCTGTCCCGCGCCGGCAGCGGCCCGTTCCCCATGCTCGCCGGCCTTCGCGCGATCTGGGACCCACAGGCAGCCCCCCAATCACGCTTGGTCGCCCTCATCCTGCGCCACGCTGACGGCACCACGGCTTCTATCGACCCCGCCGCCACCTACCTGCTGGTCACCAACAACTTCGTCCGCACCGGTGGCGACGGCTACACCATGCTGCGCGACAACGGCCTGTCGGCCTACGACAACGGCTCCAGCCTCGACGCCGTCATCATCGAAGCTCTCGCCCATACCAGCGGGCTCACAGGCGGCACCGACGGCCGGCTGGCCGCGCGCTAGATCTTCTCCACGTCGTGGAAGCGCCGGTAGTCCACCGCGCGCCTTCCGTCATCCATCACGCCGAAGATGTCCACGTAGCGATGGTCGAACAGGATCTCGGCCGGGATGAACGAGGCGCGCGCGTGCACCGTCTGCGCCATGGTTTCCTCCAGGCCGGTCACCGTCACCAGGATTTCAGCCTCCATCGCCACCAGCGTCTCGTGCGTGGCGCCGAACAGCAGGCTGCTCTCGTCGATCCTGTGCATCGCCTGAAACGACATGGCAAAGACCGGCGTGCGGCTGCGCTCCAGCGCCAAGTCGTAGAACCGCCGCATATACGAGCCTTCGAGGGTGCGCTCGGTTTTCACCAGCGTCATGGTCACTTCCGCCTGCAGGATCTGGCTCACCCGCTGGTTGCCCATCCGCACCATCAGCGTCCGCACGCCGTTATGTGGCGCGACCACCGCGACACGGCTGAACAGCACCCGTGCGGTCGGGCGCGACACTCTGGCGAACGTCACGCCCGTGGTCAGCGCCACCAGCACGATCCCGCACAACACCTCCACCGTCATGATGCTGTTCGCATACACCGTGGCGGGTGACAGCACGCCGTAGCCGATGGTGCCGATCGTCTCCACGCTGAAGAAGAATGCGTCCAGATACGACCCAGGCGCCGCGTTGGCGATCGAGGCCGGTTGCAGCCAGTACAGGAACGCGAAGAACAGATTCGCCATCAGATACACGAAGGCGATCAGCGCCATGAACTGAGGCCAGCTCAACGTCAGCGCCCGATGATACAGGTCGCCGCGCCAATCCGTCGGCAGCCCGACCCGGATCAGCGTCGCCACACCACGCGGCTGCCCGATGTTGATGATGCGAACGCCGTTGCTGAAACTCATCCGTCCCGGCTTCTGCTCGGTATGGATCACCGGCCCACCGTTCACGCACGGAACCTCGTGCGGGTTGGCCCGGCTATTCCTTCCCCACCCGCACCAGCATCTTGCCAAAATTCCGACCGCCGAGGATGCCGATCAACGCGGCCGGGGCATTTTCCAGCCCGTCGGTCACGTCCTCGCGG
>JANXXW010000089.1 GCA_025350425.1 Rhodospirillales bacterium | reverse complement strand
GTCGGGCGGGGCGGCGGCGGCCTGCCTCGCTGTCAGGGCCATTACGCCGGCAACGAGAAGCTTTGCGAAGTGTTGGTGCATGGAAAATCTCCGTTATCGCATGAGGCGCGTCAGTGGCGTGCGAGCGTTGGATCGAGTTCGTCACGCAATCCGTCGCCGATCAGGTTGACCCCGACCACGAACAAGGCGAGGAACATCCCAGGAAAAACCGTAATCCACCAAGCAATGGTGATGTAGTTCTGGCCGTCGTTCAGGATCGCGCCCCATTCCGGAGTTGGCGGCTGCACACCGAGACCGATGAAGCCGAGTGCCGCGATCCATAGCGACGCGACGCCGAGCCACGTGGTCGTCAGCACGATGATCCCTGGCGAGACGTTCGGCAGTACATGTCGCAGGATGATCCGCCAGGCACTTGAGCCAAGGGTCACGGCAGCATCGACATAAGGTAGATGCCGCACTTCCGCCGTTGCTCCAGCAACGAGCCGTACGTAGACCGGCACCAGGATGGCCGCAATCGCGATCACCCCATTGACCAACCCTGGCCCGAGCACGGCCGAGACTGCGAGTGCCAGCAAGATGCCGGGAAACGCCAGCAACAAATCCACCATGCGCATGATGATGAAGCCGACGATACCGCCGAAAAATCCGGCGATCAGTCCGAGTGCCGTACCGAACGCGCAGCCAAGGAGCACCACGCTGATGCTGGCCAATATAGTTGTGCGACCGCCATAGACCACGCGTGACAGCATATCGCGGCCGAACGCATCCGTGCCCATCAGATGTTGCCATGAAGGGGGCGAGAAGGTTGCCGTCGGGTCCTGCGTGTTCAGATCGACAGAGGGCATGACCAGCGGTAGGGCAAACACCAGAAGCCCCAGCAGCACGCAGATCACCACTCCGGTCAACAGGCTGCGGTGCTGCAATGCTTGTGGCAAGCGGCGTTGCGGACGCGCGAGATCGGTGCTGTCGCCGGTTGCCGTTTCCGCATCCATCGTCCCGGCTCCTATTGCTGCCCGACGCGGGGATCAAGGACAGGATACAGCAGATCGACGCCGAGGTTGGCCAATGCATAGATCACGGCGATGATGAGAACGACCGCTTGAACAGTGAGATAGTCCTTGGCCAGGATGCCCTGCACCAACAGGCGGCCGATACCGGGCCGGGAGAACACCGTCTCGACAATGACGGCGCCGGACAACAGCTGCCCGACCTGAAAGCCCACGATCGTGACCAACGGCAACATCGCGTTGCGCAGCACGTGCCGGCGGAACACCTGCATCCGCGTGGTGCCCTTGGCGCGCGCCGTAATCACATACTTCTGTACCTGAGCCTGGATGATACTGGATCGGATGAACCGCGCGTTGAACCCGGCGCTTCCCAGCCCCAGCGTCACGGCCGGCAGCACGAGGCCTTTCAGCGACGTGCCGCCAACGACGTCGAACCACGGGAGCTGAACCGCGAACAGCAGGATGAGCAACAGGCCCAGCCAGAAACTAGGGATGGACATGAATGTCAGCGCTATCCCCATCGCCGCGGTGTCCAGGCCGCTGTTACGCCGTACCGCCGCCGCAATGCCGATAATGGAGCCAAGGATAAGCGATATCGCCAAGCCGGCCACCGTCAGTTGGATCGTGGCCGGAAAGTTCGCCGCCAGGAGCGAGGCGACGGATTGTTGCTGCCCGTAGGAATAACCGAAATTGCCCCGCAGCACGTCGCCGATCCAGAGAAAATACTGCACGTAAATAGGGCGATCAAGGCCAAGCTGCTGGTGAAGGCGGGCAACGAGATCGGGATCGCCGGCGTTCGTGCCCAGCATCACGATGGCGGGATCGCCGGGAATGAGGCGAATGATCAGAAATACAACGATGGTGATGCCGAGCATCAGACCGAAGATGGAGAGGATGCGCCGGGTAACGTATCCGCTCACAGTGTTTTTTTATGCTGCGGTGCGATGGATGACGTCAATTCCGATCAACCGGGACCCGCAGGCGGCGTATAGTCTGAATGGCTGTCATGCTGATCCACAACTCAAAAGCAGTGTTTTGGCAAAATTTGGAATATTTCACACAAACCGTAAGTGACGAAAAAGCAATGTGCAATACCCGTCATTGCAAACGAACCTTTTCAGCTCGGAAAATCAACGGAGCCGAAAACGAGGTCCGGCAGCATCTTTCCCGGCCTTGAAATGCGCAACTAGAATTACGCTGGCCTACGGCCTCCATGCATACGCCCGTCGGCGGTGAAGACCCGGCGTTCCGGACCAAACTGATGAAACGCATCTCCCTCGGCCGGGCCGGGTTACCGGGAAAAGTAGATAACGCTACTGTCTCGCTGCCTAAGTGCAGCCGGAGACGTCTATTAGACGCCCGACTTACGGAGCCGCGCTTCGGTGTCGTTACCTGCATTTACAGCATGGGAAAAAGCGGTTTTATCGGCCAAAGTAGGATCACCGGCCAGGATACTCGTCATAATCAGCCGATGATCGCGCCAAGCCTGCTTACGAAGCTTGTTTGCCTCCAGCACCAAAACCATCGCTCGCTGGATATGGGGCCAAAGTGGATCCATCACCTCAGCGATCGCGCCATTGCCGGAAGCTCGATAAACGGCACGGTGGAAATCAATATCCGCCTGAACCCGCCGCGACATCGCCGTTTCGTCTCCTAAATTAAGACCGGCAGCGAAAACCCGCCGTAAATGGTCGGCATCCTGCTTCGCGAGTTGCCCGGCTGCTGCGCGCTCGCCTGCCATCCGCGCGGCAAATCCATCTAGCGTGGCTCGCACCTGATAGAAGTCCCGCACTCGTCCCGGATCGATCGACGCTACTTCAAGTCCCTTTTTGCCAGTGTCCTGTAACAGACCCTGGTGCTTGAGAACCTGCAAAGCGTGGCTTACGGGCGCGCGCGACACGCCAAGCCGGGTGGCCAGTTCCAACTGCACGATCCGCTGCCCCGGAAGCAGGGTGCAGTCGATTATCGCGTCCATGAGACGACGATAGACGACATCGAATAGAATTGGGGCAGTCACGACGGGGTTCATGGGGAGATGTCTACGCGAACAAATGGAGATTTGCGATGCGGCTTATCTGCTTGACGCTGAACTCCGGGATACGGTATTCCGAAATACAAGCGCGTCTACGTAAAAAAGAACACAGGGAAGCGATTATGCCGGGGACGGTCTCATGCCGCGTCCGGGGGTTGTTACAAGCCCGTCAAGACAGTCTCTGGAAGCGACGTCACCTGTTCAGGTAAGGCCGGTGGTTGTCCGAAGGCGAAATCATAACAAGAGAGGCGCGACGATGAACCTCACAGAACAACAACTCGAACAATTCCGCACTGAGGGCTACCTGTTCCTACCGGAACTCTTCACACCGGAGGAAGTCGCAATCCTGAGCGTAGAAGCAAATGGCATTTATGCCGAGCAACGTCCTGAGATATGGCGTGAAAAATCTGGCGCGCCACGGACTGCTTTCGCCGCCCATACCTATAACGAGGCGTTCCGGCTGCTCGGTGCGCATCCCCGGATGATCAATCCCGTGGAACAGATCTTCGGCGAGAAGCTGTACATGCATCAGTACAAGATCAACGCGAAATCCGCGTTCACCGGCGAGGTCTGGCAGTGGCACCAGGATTTCGGCACCTGGGCGCGTGACGACGGCATGCCTGAGCCGAGAGCGATGAATATCGCCGTGTTCCTCGATGAGGTGATGCCGATCAACGGTCCGCTCATGCTCGTTCCCCGTAGCTTTACCGGTGGCACTCTGGATGCGCGGCATGACCTCGAGACGACATCTTATCCACTCTGGACTCTCGATGAGACGACCGTCACGCGGCTCGTCCAGGAGGGCGGTATCGTCAGCCCGGTCGGCAAGCCGGGTGGCCTTTTGATGTTCCATGGCAACCTCGTGCATGGCTCGGCCGGAAACATCACGCCCTATCCGCGCAAGATCGTCTATCTCACGCTGAACGCAGTTTCAAACTACATCAGGCACCCGACCCGCGCCGAGTTTATCGCGCACACCGACTTCACGCCGATCGAGACAGTAGCCGATGACGCGTTGGTCCGGTATGCCAGATCGTTCCGGCAGGCGGCGGAATAGCGGCCAACCACTTATGCAATCGGATTACGCATCATGAACCTGCACACGCTCCTGGCGGCACGTCTTGACTCCGGCAGGCCGGTCCGTGTCGGGCTGATCGGCGCCGGCAAGTTCGGCTCGATGTTCCTGGCGCAAGTGCCATTCACTCCCGGTCTCGTCGTTGTTGGCATCGCCGATCTCAACCCGCAGCGTGCCCGCGACGCCTGTCGCACCGTTGGTTGGGATGAGGATCATATTGGCAGAACGTTGTTCACCGAGGATGGAGCGGCACTTATCGGCCGTGACGACGTCGACGTGGTGGTGGAGGCCACGGGCAATCCCGCGGTTGGTATCGTCCATGCCCTTGCCGCGATCGCAGCCGGCAAGCACATCGTCATGGTCAATGTCGAAGCCGACGCGCTTGCCGGCCCGCTGCTCGCGCAGGAGGCGCGGAGTGCGGGCGTGGTCTATTCGATGGCCTATGGCGATCAACCTGCGTTGACCGCTGAATTGGTCGATTGGGCACGATCATGCGGATTTCGCGTCGTCGCTGCTGGCAAGGGGACCAAGTATTTGCCAGCCTACCACGCGGTGACACCAGACGACGTGTGGGAGCATTACGGGCTCACACCGGCAGCAGCGCGTGCCGCCGGGATGAATCCACAAATGTTCAACTCATTCCTCGACGGCACTAAGTCCGCCATCGAGATGGCGGCCATCGCCAACGCGACTGGTCTCGATGTCCCCCAACATGGTCTGGCCTTTCCAGCTTGCGGCGTCGATGACCTGCCGCACATCATGCGGCCCCGGGAAGCGGGCGGTCAGCTTGAGAGCGCCGGAATGGTCGAAGTCGTGTCGTGCCTGGAGCGCGACGGTCGTCCAGTATTTCGTGACCTCCGTTGGGGTGTCTACGTTGTGCTTGAAGCCTCCAACGATTACGCCGCGGCTTGCTTCCGGCAATACGGTATGAAAACCGACAGCACCGGCCGCTATGCTGCGATGTACAAGCCTTATCACCTGATTGGTCTCGAGCTGAATATCTCGGTCCTTTCTGCCGCACTCCGGAACGAGCCGACCGGTCAGGCCCGCGATTTCCGGGGAGACGTGGTCGCCGTCGCCAAACGTGCGTTGGCCGTTGGCGACATGCTGGACGGGGAGGGTGGTTACACGGTGTGGGGCCGCTTGATGCCCGCCGCGGCGAGTCTTGCAACAACGGCCCTGCCGATCGGGCTTGCGCACCATGTCCGTGTGGTGCGCCCGGTATCGTCCGGCGAAGTCGTGCGCTGGGGCGACGTACAACCGATGACCGGTGTCGCCGTGGAGATCCGCCAGAAAATGGAGCGCATGTTCTCGCCCAAGCCGCTAGCAGCGTATCAACCAGAACTCGTGGCCTAAGGAGGGTTTGAGCTGCTGCGAGTTTAGCGCAGCGCCACGATGGCCGCCCAGATGTCGGTGAAGTCGGTGACCCATCTCGGGTTCGGTGCCGTGGTCTCGAATTGCTGATCCAGCACGTTGTCCGCAGCTTCTACGGCGTATTCATCGATGTACTGAAGGAAGCGATCCTGCTCGGAAATTAGCGGAACTCAGAGTCAGCCCGCGGTCCCTGGCAGCCTGAACGAGCAGTTAACTCTGCTCAGCAACGTCGTCGCCACACCGCCGCTCGGGACATGATCCCAGAATGACGTATACCGGACAGAAGAATAATATTTAGCGTACGGACTTCATCGCCTACTTAGCAACGTTGCAGTTGAGACGTTGTTTGGGTCACTGGAACACCAGCGTGATTCTGGTTGGCAGCGGTATGACCGCGGTGATGAGCAAGCGGCAAATTCACACCATCTCGGGCGATGACGACGTGTGGGCGCAGTCTGACTTTGCTGTAGACTTATCCAATGTCGCAGTTTGGGGCTTTCAACAAGATCTGAGTTTCTTTATTTGGCGATCGCTCGCTCAGTTCTTGCCAGAAGGCGTTGAATCATGATCTTGTTAGATTGACGCGGCAATTAAGCCGCGCGTTGGGAACGGAACAGACGAGCGTGAAAGTAAAATCACAGATGCATGACAAGGTTATTATTGCGTCGCTTGCCATCGCAGCAACTTGCCTGTTTGGCTCGGTCCAGGCAGCTGACATGAAAAGCTATGACAGCAGCAAGTCCAGCTTCTGGCAGCATCCGCCGCCGGACTGGTTCCTCGGCGACGAAACGGCTGCCCAGAAGGGCCTTGCACCGCCGGTCGGCCCTGCTACCCCGACGCCTCTCGCCGAACTCCAGACCAACCTCAAGAACATCAAGCTGCCGGCCGGCTTCAAGATTGAAGTCTATGCCTCTGGCTTGCCCGAGGCGCGGCAAATGGCCTGGGGTGACGACGGCACTCTGTTCGTCGGTTCCTTCAACGCGACCAATGTTTATGCCGTGACCGATCAGAACGGCAAGCATACGGTCAAGACGATCCTGAAGGGGCTGAACATGCCCACCGGCATCGCCTTCCAGGGCGGTGCACTCTACGTCATCGCGATCGATAAGCTGCTGCGCTACGATAACGCGGAAGCAAATCTCGACCATATGCCAGCCGCGGTTGTGGCTTATGACGACATGCCTCCT
>JANXXW010000048.1 GCA_025350425.1 Rhodospirillales bacterium | reverse complement strand
TGGGATTGACCCGGTTTGGTGGACACCCTGAAGCTTTCACCAGAGGTGCCAACGATGCCCAAATCCCGACCGCCGTATTCACCTGAGTTCCGTCGCCAGATGGTAGATCTTGTTCTCGCTGGCCGTGACCCTGACGATCTTGCCCGCGAGTTTGAGCCGACCGGCCAGTCAATCCGGGCGTGGGTTGCAAAAGCCAGCCAGAAAGAGGGCCGACAAGGGGATGCGGCTGTTGCCCTTGCCGCTCCCGAGCGCGACGAACTAGTGCGCCTGCGCCGTGAGAACAGGCAACTCCGGCTGGAGCGCGATATACTTTCAAAAGCCGCGGCCTGGTTTGCCCGCGAGACCGGAACGCTTCCGTCCGGCTCTTCCGGTTCATGAGCGCGAACCAGGCCATATTCCCGGTTGCCGCCATGGCGCGCGTGCTCGGCGTGTCGAAGGCTGGCTTTTATGCTTGGCTGCGCCGCCCGCCGTCCGCACACGCCGAGGCCGACGCGGCGCTGCTGAAGCGGATCAAGACGGTGCATGCCAGTTCTCGCCAGACATATGGCGCACCGCGCGTTCATGCCGAGTTGCGCCATCACGGGCAAGCGCATGGCCGCAAGAGGATCGCTCGCCTGATGCGCGACGCAGGACTTGTCGGCGCCAGCCATCGGCACAGCGGGCCGACGACGACACGACGCGACAAGAATGCGAGGCCTGCGCCCGATTTGGTCGATCGCAACTTCACCGCCACCGCGCCGAACCAGCTCTGGGTCGCCGACATCACCTACGTGCCGACCACGGTGGGGTTTCTCTACCTCGCTGTCGTGCTGGATGCCTGGAGCCGCAAGATCGTGGGGTGGTCCATGGCGAACCACCTCCGCGCTGAATTGGTGCTGGATGCCATGGAAATCGCCGTCGGTCAGCGGCGACCCAAGGACGTTATCCACCATAGCGATCAGGGCAGCCAATACACGTCAGTGGCGTTTGGCAAACGATGTGACGAGGCTGGCGTCCGCCCATCGATGGGGTCTGTCGGCGACGCCTATGACAACGCGATGGCCGAGAGCTTCTTTTCCACGCTGGAAGCTGAGTTGCTCAGCCGACGCCGGTTTGCCTCGCAGGCTGAGGCCCGAATGGCCTGCTTCAGCTTTATCGAAGGCTGGTACAACTCGGTCAGACTGCATTCTGGACTCGGATATCGGTCTCCGATGACCTACGAAGCCGAGATGCAGAAAGTGCTCAACGACGCTTAGCCCGCAAGCCAACAAACCGTCCACCGAAACGGGGCAACCTCACCTATCAAAAATAGATAGGTATAAATTTTCTAACTCCGCAAGTCCAATGCCATAATAACCAGAGACTTTCTAAGGGCAACCTATCGGTCTACTCCAGCCACTTGGTCATCAACGAAAGAGTGGCGGTAAAGATGATCTTTCCTGATTCATCTCTCATCTGTGTCACGAATTGGTGTTGACTATAAATAGGCAAGGTGTCCCGAGCAATATCAGGCAGGACGCCAACAGCTTGTTCGCATGCAACCGATGCATTGATGAAGTCATGCCCTTCCTCATCTCGCGTCTGGGAAGTGCCGTCGTGGATGTCGAAGAAAAACCTTGGCATTTCCAGTCAAATATCAGATCGATCATCTAGCACAACATGAAGTTGACACATTTCCCATTGCTATGCCGTACTCGTGTCTAGCTTGTACGCATCTAAGCGTAACCGAGGTTAGCCAACTGCCAGCGATACTTCTGCTCTGAACCATCAGGCATCAGAGAGTTACTCTCGCGCATTTTACGCATGTCTTACGCCGCCAAATACCGAGTGGCCGTCGTTCGCGCCAGACCGTCATACAGTGTTATAGCCGCCGTCACACCAAGCGCGGCCTTGAGTAGCGCCGGATCACCACAAGAAATCGATATATCACCGTCTCGCGCCGGCCTATATTCGATAGTTGGCGTTACATTACATAGCTGCCCGATTGTCTGTGCCAATGTCAATATCGAGATGGCTTTCCCAGTACACACGTTAATAACACGCTGGGCTCTGGATGATTGACCCATGGCTGCAAGCATGGACATTACCACGTCGCTCACATACACAAAGTCTCGCCGCTGGGTCCCGTCACCCCAGACGGTAATGGGCGCACCTCGCGCAAGTCTCTCACAAAATACTGAAATGACGCCCGAGTATGGTGATGACCCATCTTGTCTGGGGCCATAAACGTTGAACAACCGAAGTCCAAGTGTTGGAACTCCAAAAGTCGCCGTTGCCACTCTGGCGTGGTGCTCGCAAGCGAGCTTGTCCGCGCCATAGGCAGAAATCGGCGCGGGGGGAGTCCGTTCCGTAAGCAATTCCGACACTGTATCTCCAAACACTGCCGCCGACGACGCATACACGACCGGTATTCCACCGTGCTGCCGCGCGGCGTCAAACACCGTGACGGTACCAGTCAAATTGACGGCGTGCGCTCCAACCCAGTCTTGAGTGCAGCGAACCACGCTTGCAATCGCTGCCAGGTGAAACACTCCATCGACACCTGCCAATGCCTGATTTACCACCTTAGCGTCAGTTACGCTCCCCCGTACGAAATCTGCGGCGGGCGATAGGTTGGCAATATGTCCCGTCGACAGGTCATCCAGAACCCTCACCGTGTCGCCCCGGGCAAGCAATGCGTCAGTCAAATGCGAGCCTATGAAGCCGCATCCTCCCGTCACCAGGTATCGCCGTGCGGTCACTCAGCAAAACCCTTCATATGCGGCGACGAAGAAAGAAACCGCTCCCCTGGACTTCCATCGCCTTCCCGGAGGGCAAACTCACGAAGTGTGCGATCCAATGTGTTGGCGTCCTTGAACTGGAAGTTGACCTGGGTCGTGTATGCCTGCGCAGCCGCGATCTTTCGCGATAGTGCCGTCTCGTCGATAGGCACTTTGACAACAGGCGTATGACGGAGATGTGGAGCAGGCGAGGCATCGGGGTCACGGATCGCGTACGGCGTGTCGCGATAGCAGGCGCTATTTTCATTCGTTATGAAGTCTCGCACACATGCTGAAACTACCTGATGATCCACATGGTTTCCCAGGACCTGAGGAATAAGTGTCAAATCGGGACCCACTTGCCGAAATATTTCGCTAAACGACTTCCTCAGTCGAGGTATGATGCTGTCTTGTTCTTGGATCGCGCCGAACAGCGCAGCAGCCGAATGATAACCGCGATGCGGCGCTTCCGGCAGGTTCATCCAACGAACGTCGCTGAACTCCAGGATAGTTGCCGCCCGTCGATCCTCGGCACGGCGCAATGCCATGTAATCAACCTGTGCCGACAATCCCTTGTCCAACTGGCACTCCAAGGCAAAACCTATTACGGGCGTGACAGTCGCAGTGAATACTGTTGCCAGCACCGTATTCCATCCGGCCGAGGCCATTTGAGCGGCCAGCCCGCCGCACGAAAACGCGACGTCATCCAGGTGGGGTGAAATAAACAGCGCGGTCCGCATGTCAGAGCAGATGTGGCTCAAGC
>JANXXW010000001.1 GCA_025350425.1 Rhodospirillales bacterium | reverse complement strand
GGCAGAAAATCTGCACGGCCGGGGGGTGTTACAAAACATCGCAGGACACCGCCTCCGCGACGGTTTCACCGAAAGTGCCATATATTACATTGCTTTGGGTGACGACGGGGAACATACAGGGGTGACACGGAACGATTATTGAAATGCGCCAACAAGGATTCCGAAATCCTGAGCGAAGTGGGTTAGAATATGGTTGAGGACGCCAACGCCTCATCGTAGGGCGCTACTTCGGCAACCCGGGACCCGCGTCCCCGTCGAACGAGGCCTTGCGAAAAAACACGTTGGGGCGGCCGCAATGCCGAGACTTCAATAAACGATTTAGAGAAGAAATCCGAGTGATGGCCAACCCGCTTCCTGGCTTGGGGCCGATAGACGCCTTGGATACCGTCGCCCACATCATACAGGTAGCGCTAACTCCTGTGTTCCTGCTGTCCGGGATTGGCACGCTCCTCAATCTGTTTAATACCCGGCAAGGCCGGGTGGCCGACCATACCGAGCATGCGACCGAGCTGCTGGAAGATAAACATTATACGGGCAAGCGGGCTCTGCTCCAGACCCACCTCGTACGGTTGCGCCTCCGTCGAACCATTCTCGACGCATCCCTTGTTTTGGGAGCGATTGGCGCGGCGGCCACTTGTGGCGCGGCCGCGATCCTGTTCGTTGGCGGCCTCCGGGAAGCGGAAATCGCGCTGTGGCTATTTACCTTATTTGGCGTGGCGCTTGGCTGCACAGTTGGAGCGCTGGTGGCCTTTCTGATCGACAGCGTTCTCGCGTGGCATGGACTGCGTCGCGAAGGCCCCATGCCTCGGCCAAAGGCAAGATAGCTTCTCAAAACCGGCCAATCTCCCGCCTCGGTAAGCCGCTACCCTTGCCGGCGCGTCCCCACGGCGGCAAAAGACACTCTCATGGCGGACATCACCCAATTCATGGCCAGCGCTACACTCCACCTGCACCGGCACGACCTGCCCGATAATCTCTCGCTCGGCTCGGTCGTGGCCGTCGATACCGAGACGATGGGTCTCAACCCGCATCGCGACCGGCTGTGCCTGGTGCAGTTGTCGGCGGGTGACGGCCAAGCGCACATGGTTCAGCTGATCCCGGTGGCGCTCGGCGGGCGCGGATACGATTGCCCCAACCTCAAGTCCATGATGGCCGACACCACCATTACCAAGCTGATGCACTTCGCGCGGTTCGACGTAGGCGTGCTGCAACATACACTCGGCATCACGGTGGCGCCGGTGAAATGCACCAAGATTGCGGCGAAGCTGATCCGCACCTTCACCGATCGCCACGGGCTCAAGGACCTCTGTAAGGAACTGCTCGGCGTGGAGCTGTCCAAGCAGCAGCAGACGTCGGACTGGGGCGCGCCCGAGCTGTCGTCTGAACAACTCGCCTACGCCGCCTCGGATGTGCTGCACCTCCACGCGCTGTGGGCCCGTCTGTCCGGCCTGCTGGAGCGCGAAGGCCGGACAGAGGTGGCGGAGGCGTGCTTTGCCTTCCTTTCTGCGCGCGGAAAGCTCGACATGCTCGGCTACGAGGACCCGGACATCTTCGCGCATTAAGGCGCGCGGACCTGTCACGCGGGCTTGGTCGTTGTAACCTTTTGTGAGGAAGCACCAATTGACGGTTAGGATGTCTCACACGTAGAAAATCTGTTGCCTATAGGAGCGAACCCTAGCCGCATGACCGTTTCCGTCGCCGAACAACACGCCGATGTCGACGTTGGTCGTCAGGTGCTCACCACCGAGGCCGCGGGATTGCGCGCGCTCGCGGCGTCGCTCGACGGCAGCTTCACCCATGCCGTGGATGTGTTGGGCGCGGTCGCGGGCCGGATTGTCGTGTCCGGGATGGGCAAGTCCGGTCTGGTTGCCCGCAAGATCGCTGCCACTCTGGCCTCGACCGGCTCCCCAGCCATGTTCGTCCATCCCGCCGAGGCGTCCCATGGCGATCTCGGCATGATCGTGTCCGGCGACGCGCTGCTGGCGCTTTCCAATTCCGGCGAGACGGTTGAACTGGCTGACCTTGTGGCGCACGCCCATCGCTTCGGCATCCCGATGGTGGCCATCACCGGCCGCGGGGATAGCACGCTGGCGCATGCGGCAACCGTGACACTGCTGCTGCCGGCGGCGCGGGAGGCGTGCCCGATGGGCTTGGCCCCTACCACCAGCACCACGCTGCAACTGGCTTTGGGCGATGCGCTGGCCGTGGCGCTGCTCACCCGACGCGGCTTCGGCCCGAGCGATTTTCGCCAGTTCCACCCCGGCGGCCGACTGGGCGCCAAGCTGCGTCGTGTGCACGATTTCATGCATGACGGCGCCGCCCTGCCACTGGCGCCACCGGAGACCCCGATGCACGCGGCATTGCTGATGATGACCGAGAAGCGCTTCGGATGTCTGGGCATTGTCGACACCGAGGGCCGACTCGCGG
>JANXXW010000542.1 GCA_025350425.1 Rhodospirillales bacterium | reverse complement strand
CAGGCAGCCCGAACGCGGCGCACCATAAGGCTGGCGCCACCACGCCATCGGAGAAATTCTCCGCCAGGCTCTCGATCGCCGCCCGGATCACCGCCGCCTCGTCCAGCGTCGCCGGATTCCGCCCGACGATGCGCGACACCGCGAGCCTGCCGCCTTCGAGCCCGCCGTCGCGCAACCCGTCGCCGACGTCGGCCACATGCCGCCACAGACTTCGCTGGGCCAGCAAAGTACTGGCTGCCAGGGCGAGCAGGCCGATCGCAGCCCAGGTGGGAAGGGCAGCCAGCACCGCGTGTTGGGCAAGTGCTGCGACTCCGACCGTGATTGCCAGCAACGCCACCAGCGCCGCCACGCCGCACCAACGCCGCGCCCGCTGGGACCACGCGGCGCGGTTGCCGGTCCGGTCAAGCCAGCCGATCAGCGCTCCAATCCAGGTAACGGGATGCCCGATGGCGCGGAACACCGCGTCGGGGTAGCCAGTGGCCGCTTCGAGCGCGAGGGCACAGCACAGCATGGCAAGATCGAACGAGATGATGGGTGCGGGTCCTGACGTGGCCGAGACAGCCACGGCTAACATGCCGGCCGGATGGATGGCAGGCCCCGGTACCGCCCATGGCGGGATGCTCGCGGCCGCCGCGCGCCGCTTCCCCGATGCGCCCCAGCCGTTCGTCGATCTCTCGACCGGGATCAACCCGCATCCCTATCCAATGCCGGACCTGGCACCCGAATGCTTCACCCGCCTGCCGGACGCCGAGGATCTGGCACGGCTGGAGGCGGTCGCGGCCCGCGCCTACGGAGCGGCATCCTCCGAAATGGTGGTTGCGGCGCCCGGCACGCAAATCCTCATCAGCCTACTCCCGCATCTGCTGCCCCGCCGCGATGCCCCAAACACGGCCAGCGTGGCCATCCTGTCGCCCACCTACGGGGAACATGCGCGGTCATGGGTCAACGCCGGCTATCCCGTGACGGAGGTCGATAGTCTGGAAGCCGCCGGCACGGCCGATCGCGTGATCCTGTGCAACCCCAACAACCCCAACGGTCGCTGCTTTGCCACCAGCGAGTTGCGCCCGCTCGCGGACCGCTTGGCCAAGCGCGGCGGCTGGCTCGTGATCGATGAGGCGTTCGCGGATTTCGAAGCCCCGGGAACCAGCGTTGTGCCCCACCTGCCGCATCCCGCAATCGTGGTGCTGCGCTCGTTCGGCAAAACCTATGGCCTGGCCGGAATCCGCCTCGGCTTCATGGTGGCGGACGCGACGACCGCGTCGTTGCTGAGACTGGCATTGGGACCTTGGGTGGTCAGCGGCCCCGCCATCGAAGCCGGCGTCACGGCACTGGGAGACGATGGCTGGCGACGCGCGAGCATGGCCCGGCTCGCGGCCGATGCCGCCCGGCTCGACGCGCTGTTGACCGTCACGGGGCTCCGACTGGTCGGCGGCACCTTGCTGTTCCGGCTATACGAGGGCGACCGGGCGTCGTCCCTGCTCGATCAACTCGGACAAGACGGCATCCTGGTGCGTGGTTTCGCCGGACATGCGCGATGGCTTCGGTTCGGCATCCCCGGTTCGCCGTCGCACTGGGCAAGGCTCGAACGGCTGATCGCTGCCATCTGCTAGTGCATGCGGACGTGAACAAACAGGCGGCGACGGCCCCAAATTCCGGCATTTTGGCAAGCAGGGAATCGGTGTCGCGCTTCCAGCCGACGCCGCCAGCGTAGGTTAGCCTGCCCGCACCCTTGAGGAAGCCATGGCGCGAATGAATGGCGGTGCTCGTGGATCCTCGCGTGGTCTTGTGAACAAAACAGGAAACATGGTTGATTGATTGCCGCGTTCGTATCCTGGTCCCTCAAAGATGCCTCCCGATCAACTCGCCAAACCGAATACCGAGCAGCGAACGGTCGAGCATGGTCTTGGCGAGACGCCTGATCTGCGGCGGATCATCCACGTCGACATGGACGCTTTTTATGCGTCCGTGGAGCAACGGGACAACCCGGATCTGCGCGGTTTGCCGGTGGCCGTTGGCGGCAGCCGCGAGCGCGGGGTTGTAGCTGCCGCCAGCTACGAGGCGCGCAAGTTCGGCGTCTATTCCGCCATGCCCTCCGTGACAGCGCGGCGGCAATGTCCTGGACTGGTGTTCGTGCCGCCACGCTTTGACGTCTACAAAGCCGTGTCGCGGCAAATCCATGAGATCTTCGCGCGCTACACCTTGCTGATCCAACCGCTTTCGTTTGACGAGGCCTATCTCGACGTGACGCAGCCGATCCTTGATCGAGGCTCCGCGACGGCGATCGCCCAGGAAATCCGTGTGGCGATCCGGGCGGAAACCGGACTGACAGCCTCGGCTGGCGTGTCTTACAACAAATTCCTTGCCAAGCTGGCCTCAGATCATCGCAAGCCTGACGGGCTGTTCGTCATCACGCCTAAGATGGGGCCTGCCTTTGTGGAAGATCTGCGTATCGGCAAATTCCACGGCGTTGGGCCGGTGACCGCAGCGCGGATGAACGCGCTCGGCATCCACACCGGGCTTGATCTCCGGCGCCAGTCTCGCGCTTTTCTGGCCGAGCATTTCGGCAAGTCGGCGGGGTATTACCACGACGTCGCGCGCGGTGTGGATCACCGCCCGGTCGAGGCTGACCGTGTGCGCAAATCTGTGGGCGCCGAGACCACATTCGAGCGTGATCTGACACAGTGGGACGAGGTGTCGCCGGCGCTGGAGGCAGTATTCACCAAGGTCTGGAGCGCCTGCGTGCGCGGCGGCCATGCCGGCAGAACAGTCACGGTCAAGATAAAGCATGCAGATTTCCAGCAGATAACGCGCCGGCGATCCTTCCTCGAACCCGTGGTCTCGCGAGATCAACTGGAACGGATCAGTCTCGAGTTACTGAGGCCCTGCTTCCCTCCACCACGCGGCGTACGCCTTCTTGGCGTAACGCTCTCCGGCCTGGAAAAGCGAGAGCAACGCGGGGAGGCGCAGTTGGCACTTTTGCTGGACCAAGCCGGCCCTGACCCTGCGAAGGTGCCAACACCTGGGTCGTGAAGGCGCCCATCGCCAATCCAACTGCCATAGCCCCATAGACCGCCGCCATGGACTGTTTGGACAACACAAACTCCCACCCAGGCGTGAATCGCCGGGGCGTGGCTCCGTAATCGACCGCGGCAGAGACCGCGGATATGATCAGGGCATCCCGGAGCAAGGGCACAGCCGCGACCGGACGGCGCGGTCCGATCAGGCGTTCGTAGAAGACCGCCCAGAAAATCGTGGCGGCGTGATGCGTCGCGTATCCAACAGCGGTATGGGCAATATCGGCCTCCCGGACGGAGGCCGCCTGATCTCCATGCCACCAATGGCTCGTGGCATTGACCGGCTGAAGGGCACCCCGTCCCTCCAACCGGGCAACAAAAGCCAGCGCCAAGCTGGAAGTGGCGCTCGCGATTGTGCCGGAGACCATAGCAAAACCAAACGTCCTGGCCCAACTGGGCATTGGCGATCCTTTCACCGGCGAGGCAGTCGGGTAGCCAAAGGCGAAAAGCAGAATTGTGTGATTACCCGGCGGCGCATCAAGTATCGGTCAACGCCGCCAGCCTCATAAAGGATGCCATGAAAAGCCATATCTTCGATGTGACTACAGATCGCGATCCATGATGAATCCGGTTCAATCAGCCGCACGCGCGGTGATCAAGCGTGGGATCGAGTATGTTGCCGCATATAATCGAAAGCGGCTACTCAAGGCCGATCACGACTTCCTGGTCGGGATCCACGCGCCGATGCGGTCGGAGCTGACGCTCGAAAACCTTATCGTCATCGGATCGATACCGGCTGGGCTCAATGGTCGATATCTCAAGATGGGGGCGAACCCCGTCAAACCCGATCCCGCTGGCCATCATTGGTTTCTCGGCGACGGCATGGTGCACGGAATCGCTATCCAGGACGGCCGCGTCCTCTGGTACCGTAACCGCTGGATTGGCTCGCGTTTGGCCGCTGCGGCGCTTGGCCGGGAAGCGGCGCCCGGTCCGCGCAGAGGTTTCAACGATACCGTGAACACCAACGTTGTCGATATCGGCGGTCGCGCGTTCGCCGTGGTGGAAGCTGGTAGCTTTCCCGTCGAGCTCTCCGAGACCCTGGAGGAGCAATGCTATAACCCGTTCGATGGAACGCTCGCCGGTTCCTTCACGGGGCACCCACACCTAGATTCGTCCACCGGTGAGCACCACGCGATCGCCTATGACGCCAATGTGTGGGATGCCGTCCGCCATATCGTCGTCTCGTCGAACGGCAAAGTGGTCCGTGATGTGCCGATCCCGGTCACGCATGGTCCCTGCATCCATGACTGCGCCTTCACGGCGCGGTTCGTCATCGTCCTTGATCTTCCGCTGACCTTTTCGATGCGGGCTGTACTCGGCGGTCAGCTTTTTCCGTTTCGCTGGAACCCGGCTCACCGCGCTCGCGTGGGCCTTCTGCCGCGTGACGGCGATGCCACCAACATGGTGTGGTGCGATGTCGAGCCATGCTTTGTCTTCCATGTGGTCAATGCGTTCGATCGCGAAGACGGTCAGGTCAACCTCGACGTGATCGCCTATTCCACGGTGTTCGCATCAGGCGGGAGTGGACTTGGCTCGTTGGGCCAGCTCGAACGCTGGACGGTGAACCCTGCGACGCGGCGCGTCGATCGGCGCGTGATCGATCAAACACCGCAGGAATTTCCTCGCATCGACGAGCGCCGATTCGGCCAGAGCTATCGCTACGCGTACACTGTCTCCGCGCCACTTGACGGAAACCCGCAACTCACCGGTGCCACGAAGCTTTACAAGCATGATCTCGATGCGGGCAGCCACCGTATGCACGAATTCGGCGACGGTCACGTGCCCGGCGAATTTGTGTTCGTGCCATCGACCGCCGACGCGGGTGAAGACGAAGGCTGGCTCCTCGGCTTCGTCATCGACACCACGAATGACACCACCGAATTCACAATTCTCGACGCCCGTTCTTTCGAAGCGGCCCCGGTCGCTACGGTCCGGCTACCACATAGGATACCACCGGGTTTCCACGGCAACTGGTTCTCAGCCGTGCACCAAGAAGAATGACAACGGCTGTACTAAATCCACTACGGCCTCTAGCTAATTTTCGGTCGTGCTTTAGTGGAACCAACGAGAGTTTATGCACAGCGTGCGAGAAGCTGCTTCTAACAGGCTGCGGAAATTCACTATTCAAATCGTCTGACATCTGATTCGCTG
>JANXXW010000519.1 GCA_025350425.1 Rhodospirillales bacterium | reverse complement strand
CTTCCTGGTGAAGTCCGAGGAATTGCTGTCGGACCGGCGCGCGGGCAAGCAGGTGTTGAATTTGCGCCCGGGCGAGGCGGCGGCCTTGTGCGCGTCCGCGAACGGCGACCATGTGGCGGTGATCGGCGACAACAAGAAGCTGCTGGTGTTTCCGCTCGCCCAGGTGCCTGAGCTGGCGCGCGGTGCCGGCGTCATGCTGCAGAAATACCGCGACGGTGGGATGCGCGACGCCAAGGTATTCAGGCTCGCCGATGGCCTGACCTGGAAGTTGGGCGAGAAGACCCGCACCGAAACCGGGCTCCGTGACTGGCTTGGAGACCGCGGCCAGGCCGGCCGCCTGCCGCCGAACGGCTTTCCGAAATCAGGTAAGTTCTCATGAGCGACGCGCCGTCGCCGATCGATGCCGGCGTGCGCCGCGCCGTCCTCGAAGCGGCCACCAGCCTGCAATCCGAGGCGGTCGAGATGCTCGCCGGTTTGGTGCGCCATCGCAGCCTGTTGGGGCACGAGCATTCCTGCCTGACCGCGATGGAGGACATATTCCACGATCTCGGTTTGGCACCTTCGCGAGTGGTGATCGACGCGAAGGCCCTTGAGGGCCGGCCCGGTTGGTCGCCGCCCCTGATCGCCTATGCCGGGCGCGACCCCGTCGTCGCCGTGCATCGCCCGCGCCAGACCAAGGGGCGCAGCCTGATGCTGCAAGGCCATGTGGATGTCGTGCCGGAAGGAGCCGAGGACCTCTGGACCACGCCGCCATATGAGCCCGCGATACGCGACGGACGCATGTTCGGCCGGGGCGCCGCCGACATGAAGGCCGGCATCGTTGCCTACGTCACGGCATTCCGCGCCTTGAGGCTTGCCGGGCTGCAACCGGCGGCCGAGGTGCAGATGGCCGCCGTGATCGAGGAGGAATGCACCGGCAACGGCGCGTTCGCCGTCATGCACGCGCTACCCAAGCCGGATGCCTGCCTGATTCCCGAACCCGGCCCCGGCTACCCGGCGCTGTATGTCGCCGAGGTCGGCGTGGTGTGGGCCTGGGTCATCGTCACCGGCCGCCCGGTCCATGTGCGCGAGATGCACTCGGGCGTGAACGCGATCGAGGCCGCGGCCGTGATCGCCGCGCGCTTCAAGGACTACGAGACCGAGATGAACCGCGGCGAGCGCCGCCACCCGTCCTTCGCCGCCGATAATCATCCGATCAACGTCAATCTCGGCACGTTCGAGGGCGGCGAGTGGAACAGCTCGGTCGCGACCCGCGCCAAGATCGGGATGCGCGTCGGCGTGATGCCCGGACATTCCTGCCACGAGGTCGCGCGTGAGATCGAGGCCCTGGTGGCCGAGAGCGCACATGATCTTCGCGGCGCCCACGTGCGCGTCGAGTTCAAGGGCTTCATGGCCGACGGCTGCACCTTTCCCGCCGACCAGCCGATCTCGCGCGCCGTCAGCGCCGCGCATGAACTGGTCACCGGCGAGGCACTGCGGCCTTACAACGCTCTCGGCCTCACCGATGCGCGGCACTACCGCCTGTATCAGGGCACACAGGCAACTTGCTACGGACCGGACAGCGAGAACATCCACGGCATCGACGAAAGCGTCGGCCTCGCATCCCTGCACGACGTTACCCAGGCCATCGCGCTGGTCATCGCCGGTTGGTGCGGGGTCGAGGCCATCTAGCCGTCTGGTTTCAGACGGCCGTTTCCGGCATCAGCGCGTGGTTCGTCTTTTCGCTATCGACCTCCGCGTCCGTCAGCGTACGCCACGTTCCCGCCACCAGGATTTCGGCCGGCCGGAACCGGGCCTTGTAGGCCATCTTGCGGCTTTCCGGCACCCAGTAGCCGAGATAGACGTAAGGAAGGCCCAGGGTCTTGGCGCGTTCAATGAGCCAGAGCACCGTGAACGTTCCGAGCGAACGGCGTTCCAGCCCCGGCGCAAAATACGAATACACCGCGGATAACCCGTCCCCGAGGCAGTCGGTGAGGCAGGCGCCGACCAGCCGGTCGTCGGGGTCGCGGAACTCCACGATGGAGGTCTCGATCGGGGTGTCCTCGACCATGGCGCGATAGTCGTAGAAACTCATCGTTGCCATATCGCCGTCGACGTGGCGGGCCTTCTGGTAGCGCTGGAACAACTGGAACTGCTCGGCGGTCGCGCGGGCCGGGGAGCCGAAGCCCTCGACCATCGCATTCGCGCGCATGATCCGCTTCAGTGTCCGGTCGGGCTGAAACGTCGCGGTCGGGACACGGATTGGCACACAGGAACCGCATCCCGGGCAAACCGGTGCGTAGGCAATGTTGTGACTGCGCCGGAAGCCCGCGCGGGAGAGACGGTCGTGTACCTGGTCGGCATCGGGGCCGGTGATCTCGGTTACAACTTTGCGTTCCACGCGGCCCGCCACGTAGGGGCAAGGCAGTGGCGCCGTCGTGTAGAAGAATTGTGGGCGTCGGGGCGGCTTATAACTCATGCGGATTGCTGCTCACACGGCTTCCTGGGCTGACATGGTCCAGTCTCCTGCACGGTCCGTCAACGCCCGAGCACGGACCACCACGGTCCCGGCCACGATGTCGTGCAGCGCGCGTTTGCGAGGTGTCACGAGCGCTGCCGCCAGCCAAATCACCCCAAGTGCGATGGTGAGATAGAAACCGAAGCTGGCCACCAAGGCCTGAAATCCGCTAACCGGACCGAGGTCCTCATCTCGTCGAACCACCAATCCCATGAACGCCTGCCCGGGCGTGGCCGCGGCGGAACTCGCCACGAACAGCCAGTTATACAACACCGGCACAGCCGGTAGCGCCGCGAACAGTGCAAAGCCAAGCCCGAGCGTCACCACGCCGAGCACCGCAAAGCAGGCCCACAGGGCCGCGCAGATCACCGTGATCAACGCGGCGTCGATCAGCCATGCGGCAACGCGCCGCCGGAGCACGCCTTGCGTCAGCAAGACCTCTTGGTCAGGAACACCATTGTAATACGAGGGCTGGGCGATCATCGCGTGGCTCCCACTGGGACAAGACTTATATAGGCATCCACGCGCTCCGGCGCATGGCCCAATGTTATTGTCTCGCCGCTGCGCCATCGCGCCACGAAATTGCGTGCGAGTGGGCTCGTCATATGCCCGGACTGTCCCGGCGCCACCACGAACAGGCTGCGATCGAGGTCCGAAAGGTCATACACGCCGCGATACGACGCCCCGTGGATGGCTGTGAAATTGCGCGGATCGAGCCCGCCCCGGTCGATCGTCGTATCGTCTCCCGGTGCCTCGATCCGCGCCTGCGTCAGGGTGTCCAGCCACGGCACCGCCCGCAACAGAGGGTGCGCGAACACCGCCTGATGCAGGTCTCCCCATCGCCAGGATGCCGGCTCGTCGCCGACGCGCGCGGTGAGGTCGCGCATCGCCGCGCCCAGCGTATCCGACAGCATCGTCGCGCAATTGCCGCCGCACATCGCGGCGCCATCAGGTGTGAGCACGTGTGTGATCGTCTCCGGCCATGGCGCCGCGGCGGCCCGTGCGTCGGGCGGCACTCCGGCGCGTGTCAGGATCGCCAGGTAGAACTGCTCCATCCAGGCGTTCAGAATAAGTGGCTGTGGCAGGTCGATCGCCATGCGCCCGTCCCAGTCCGCCAACAACGCCAGCGCCTTGCGGGACAGGTCGGTGGTTGCGGTGACCGTCCGCAGGCGCGGCAACAGATCCCGCGCGGCGAGGCTCGTGGCGTCGACCTGCATGGCGGCGAACCCGGCGGCGGTATGCCGGTCGGAGGTGTCGAGCAACGCCCGGATGCGTCGCGCCCGCCAGTCGCCATAGAAGTCCCGGCCCATGAACACGGGGAAGTCTCGTGGGGCCACTCGTTCGTTGGCATTGACGATGCGGCCGCTGGACGAAGCCACCACGCGCGGCAGTTGCTCGCCCGAGGCGAAGCCGGTCCAGTCATGCGCCCCATCGGCGCCGGCCACGGGGCGCGAACCGTCGCCGGCGCGGCGGATCGGCACGCGGCCGGTGACGAACAGGCCGATGCCGTTTGCGTCCGCCGCCAGCAGGTTCTGGGCGGGCGCCGTGATGATCCCGGCCGCGCGCCCGGCTTCGGCCACGCTGGCGGCGCGGTCGAGCGCCAG
>JANXXW010000287.1 GCA_025350425.1 Rhodospirillales bacterium | reverse complement strand
GGAGAATATCCGGCGCGCCGCCGAGGTCGCCGGTCTGATGGCCGATGCCGGATTGATCGTGCTGGTATCGTTCATTTCCCCCTACCGGAGCGACCGCCTCCTGGCGCGCGAACGCACGATCGCGGCGGGCCTGCCATTTATCGAGACTTACGTGAATACGCCTATCGATGAATGCCGGCGCCGTGACGTGAAGGGGCTTTACGCGCGCGCCGATCGCGGCGAGATCGCCAACTTTACGGGCGTGTCAGCACCCTACGAAGCACCGCTGGAGCCCGAAATACTGCTGCTGACGATGCTGGAGGATGCCGGAACGCTCGCCGCGCGCGTCGTGGCCGACCTTCGCCGGCGTGGCTGCCTGGGGTGAGCGGCGGGCGATTATGCGTCGGCCTGCACATCACGAAGTGCGCGGGAACCAGCCTGATCACCAATCTGCGACGGCGGCTTTCCGAGGACGAGTATTATTTCTGCTCGTCCTACTACGAGAACTGGCTGGCCGGACGGCCGTTATTCGCGCAACTCTGCGCGCCTGACCGGCTTCGTATCGTCTTTGGTCACTACGTGCATCGTGACCTGCTCAGTGTGTTTGCGAACCGCGAGGTGTTCCTGTTCACCGGGCTGCGCGAGCCTGTGACGCGGGCGATCAGCGACTACCGCCAACTGAACGCGGTGCGCGCGCAGGCGGGATCGGCCGCATTGGAGGGCGACGAGTACGTCGCGAGCCACGCGGGAGCGATCTGCACCGAAATCCTGCGCGCCTTCCCAGCCACGGATGCCGCCGAGCCGTGGGAGCAAGCCCGCGCGGCGCTGATGGCATTCGACTACATCTACGACACGGATGCGTTCGAAACGCAGGCGCGGACAGTGTTCGAGGTGCTGGATGTCCCGGCGGAATCGCTGGCATCCGACAACGTGTCCGACCGCAAGATTTTCCCATCCGAGTTCGATACGGTTATGCGCCGGGGATACGACCACATAGAACACGACACCGGCTTTCTCGAACAGGACCTCAAATTATGGGCTTGGGTCCGACCGCGTCTGGGCCAGATCATGCCGCTCCCTCCGCGTCCACACGGTGCTACGAACGAAGCTGCCAGAGCCGCGTTCTGCGCGCGCGAGACCGGTTATCTCGTGCATGAATTCGCTGCTCTCGGACGCTTGGCGGAATTGCGCCAAGGCGCCGAGGGGTGGGCCGAGACCGCGCGCGCGGTACTCGACCGCGTCGCGCAGTATGGTGCCTAGGACTACCGCCCGTCGGCGCTAACCGCGCTGACGCTGTTGAACGGAGAGCCGTTGATGAGCTTGGTGCTGACGACAGTGTAGACCAGCACCCTTTTTTCCGCATCCACCGCGCGATGCACCTGGAAGGTTTTGAAGAACAGCGACGCCGACGCGAAGGCGATTATCTCGTGCATCGGCAGGCCCGCTGGAATGGTCACCGGACCTACGGCGCGACAGGCGATGGAGAACCGGCTTGGGTCTTCGGCCAGTCCTACCCCACCCTTGATCCCGCCTGTCGATGCTCGCGACAGGTAGCAGGACACGTTCGGCACCGACGGATCGTCGTACCGGTCGACCAGGATCTTGTCGTCCGGCCCGAGCCAGCGGAAGTTGGTATTGATGGAGTCGATGCGCGTCTGCGCCGAGGCGGCGCCAGTGACGCTCGCGATAATGGCGGAAATGATGATGAGATAACGCATGATTTTCTCCTGTTTCACTTACGTGGTTTTCCGACGCACCACGCCCAGCAGCGTCGGCACGAACAGCAACGTGGCGATCAGCGTGCAACCGAGACTGAGTAGCAGGAGCTTGCCCATGCTTGATGTGCCAGGGTGCATGCTCGCGGCCAGCGAGCCGAAGGCGGTACCGGTGGTCAATGCCGAGAAGACGATAGCACGCGCGGTGGCCGAGCCGAGGAAACGATCCTGGCCCGCACGCCAGTTCATCACGAAGTAGATGTTGAACGAGACGCCCACGCCCAACAGCAGTGGCAGCGCGATGATGTTGGCGAAGTTGAGCGGCAGCGGAAGCAGCACCGCGACCACCACCGTCATCAATGCCGCCAGCAGCAGCGGGGCCATGACGAGAGCCACGTCCAGCAGGCGCCGCAACACGATCAGCAGGATGACCGCGATGGCGAAGATGGCGCCCAGCGCCGCGTCACGGAAGGCGGTGATGATGGTGATGGAAGTGGCGACGATGCCGGCCGCCGAGCCACCGGCATCGGGCGTGACACTCGCGACCTCGGCGACAAACTCGTGCAGGCCCTCGCTGCCCCGCGCCGCCGGCTTCGGCAACACCTGTATACGCGCTTGGCCGTCGGCCGATTGCCAGTCCCGCACGAGATCGGCAGGGAGGTCGGCCGCCGTCACCGGCTTGGCATCCAGCCCCTGCCGGAGCCGATCGAGTTGCAGCGGCAGGAAACGGGTGAGCGCGGCGTTGGTCGCCATCAGGCGCTGATCGGATGCGCTTGCCAGTTCCAGCAGCGCCGTTTTGATCCGCAGCAGGGGGGAGTCCGCGGGCAGTCGATTGGCCACGCGGGCTAGTTGGGCTTGGGCGCTTTTGGCCGCCAGCCTGAGGTCGTTTGGCGTGACCGGCGCGGGAGCCGAGCGCGGCGTGAGCGTGGGACCGAGCACGCTCATAGCGTCGGCCAGCAAGGCCAGCTTCGCCGGCTGATCTTCCGGCACGAACGATGACAGGGTCAGTACCTGGGCGACCAACGGAAGGGGTTCGATGCGCTTGGCGAGCGCATCGGCCACTTTCTGGGAGGGTTGCAGGATATCGATGGTGTAGGGATTGCTGAGCGGCGAATCGAGCAGCGTCTGCAGGGTCCGCATCGACTCCGTGTTTGGGTCCTTGGTGTGCAGCGGATCGCTGTCGAACTGCAGGTGCGGCAACAGCACCGCTCCGGCGATGGCGAGTGCCCCGAACACGGACAGAACCGGCCAGCGGAAACGGTGGAGCGCCGCCTCCAGCACGTTGCCGGCGGCCAGACCTATGTCGGCGCGCTCCGGACGCGGACGAAACAGCGTCAGCGCGGCCGGCAGGAACAGGATGGTGGAGAGGAACGCGATCACCATGCCGACCCCAGCGATCAGGCCGAGTTCGGCGACGCCGCTGAACGAGGTCGGCACGAAGGCCAGGAACCCCGCTGCCGTGGCCGCCGCCGCCACCATGATCTGTGGCCCGACCATATGCGCCGTGGTCGACAACGCCTGATCAGGGTCCGGCACGTGTAGACGCACCTCGCGGTAGCGGACGCTGAACTGGATGGCGAAATCGACCGCGATGCCCACGAACAGGATCGCGAATGCGACCGAGATCAGATTAAGCGTGCCGACCGCGAGCGCTGCAAAGCCGGTGGTGACCAACAGCCCCAGGAACAGGGTGAGCACGATTGGCACGATCAGACGCCACGAGCGTACCGCCAGCACCAGCCACAGCACGATCAGCACTGCGCTGGCCAGAGTGCCCACGAGCGCGCCTTGCGCGACGGTCGCGAACTCCTCGTCGGCCAGCGCCACGGAGCCGGTGACGCGGACGTGCGCCTGGCCGCCGCGCACGAACTCGAGGTGTGCCGCCAACCGCCGCAGCGCGTCCGTGGACGCGCCCCCCGGTTCCAGCGCCCCGTAGTCCAGCTTGGGCGTGACAAGCACGAAACGGTAGGGACCGGCGAGATCGGCGAGCGAGCCGCCCAGCAGCTTTTCCCACGATAGCGGCTTGGCCTCCCCAGCGGCCGCGTCCGTCAAGGCTTGAGCAAATCCATTGAGTGCGGGCGTGAACGGTCCGAGTTCGGCCTGGCCACGCTCGACGCCCATGCCGACCAGGGACAGCGCCGCGAACAGGCCGCGCGCGCTGGGGTCGGCGACGAGCTGGCCGAGGAAGGGCTGCGCGTCGATGGTGCTGTCCATCAGCTTGCCGAGGGCCTTGGTATCCAGGAACAGGAACGCATTGGCCTCCAGATAGGGCGACGCATCCGGACGCTGCACGTTGGAGAAGTGCGCGGGGTCACGCTGGAGGGCGGCACTGAGATCAGCCGCGGTCTGCTCGGCCTCCTCGGGGATCTGGGCATCGATGACCGCTACGAGTTGGTCCTGGAACTGTGGGAAAGCAGCGTTGAACGCGATCTCCCGCTGGCGCCAGGGCAGGCTGCTGCTGAACAGCAGGTCGGTGTTCGTGGATACCCCGAGATGGCCCCAGGCGTACCAGCCGGACAATGCCGCGAGCAGGAAAGCGAGCAACGTCACCAGCTTGGCGCGTCGCCGACTGTGCTCGACGATGCCGGCGAGCAGGCGCGAGAGGAACATGGGGCGCGGTAATCCGTGTCAGGGACGGCGGTGCGTCACGTTTGGGAGGCGACGGGCATGGGATAATCCGTATGAGCCACCGGGTCCATGCTCGGTAAGCCTGACCAAACCGCTTTTGACGAATAGCCCGGAGCGGACGAGACTGCCGCACGTCCAAGAGGAAACAGCCATGTCAGCCGCGCTCGAAGCCCCCGTGGACGCGCGCGCGCGACCGCCCTTCCGCGCAGACCATGTCGGCAGCCTGCTCCGACCAGCGGAGTTGAAGGCGGCCCGCGCGTCCCACGCCGGAGGCAAGCTGCCCGACGCCGACCTTCGCGCAGTCGAGGACCGGCTGATCGAACGGGCGATCAAGCGGCAGCAAGAGGTGGGCCTCCGCGCCGTGACCGATGGCGAATATCGTCGCGCTTACTGGCATTACGACTTCGTCTCGGGCCTGGACGGCGTCGAGCTCTACACGCCCGATACCAAGATTCAGTTCTCGGGCGGCGTAAAGCTTGGGCACGCCCTGAAGGTCGATCGCAAAATCGGCTGGGGCAAGCCGGTCATGATCGACGACTACAAGTTCGTGGCCTCCCACGCGGGCGCCTCGTTCGCCAAGCAGACCATCCCCGCGCCCAGCGTGCTGCATTTTCGGGGCGGTCGGCAGGCGATCGACCCGAAAGTGTATCCCGACCTCGACGGCTTCTTCGCCGACCTTGGCACCGCCTACCACGGCGCGGTCCAGGCCTTCGCTGGCGCCGGGTGCCGCTACCTGCAACTGGACGAGGTCAACATCGCCTATCTCTGCGATCCCGAGCAGATCGCCGGCCTCAAAGCACGTGGCGAGCATGTGGACGGGCTGCTGCAGATCTACGCCGACCTGATCAACACCGCCATCGCCGGCCGGCCCGCCGACATGGCGATCACCATGCATCTATGCCGCGGCAACTTCAAAAGCACGTTCGTGGCCACGGGCGGCTATGAGCCGGTGGCCGAGGTACTGTTCAACGCCATCGGCGTCGACGCGTATTTCATGGAATACGACAACGACCGCTCTGGCGGGTTCGAGCCGCTTCGCTTCGTGCCGAGGGGCAAGAAAATCGTCGTGCTCGGCCTGGTCACGAGCAAGACGGGCGAGCTCGAGACCAAGGACGAGTTGAAGCGCCGGATCGATGCGGCCGCTAAGTTCCTACCGCTGGAGCAACTGGCGCTGTCGCCGCAATGCGGGTTCGCCAGCACCGAGGAAGGCAACTCGCTGACCGAAGACCAGCAATGGGCGAAGCTGCGGCTGTGCGCCGAAGTGGCGCGCGAGATCTGGGGGAGCGTCTAGCGATCGATCCGCTTGGGTGAGCGTGGGGGGTTGTACCTCAAAGCGATCTGGCCGGAGATCAGGATCGAAATACCGGTAGCCGAGCTTTCCGAGGGCGTCGATCTTTCCCAACCCGGAGCTGGTCGAGGCATGACCACGGCAACGATGGCACGACGCCCATGGTGTGGCTGGACG
>JANXXW010000286.1 GCA_025350425.1 Rhodospirillales bacterium | reverse complement strand
CCAGAACCGCCCGTGAGCACGGCGTCGGGGTGCAGCGCCATGATCTTGAGCACTTGCGGCGTCACGCTGGTGTCGGTGCGGGCGAACCGCTCATTGGCGACGATCTGGATGCCCGCCTTGTCGGCGGCCGATTTCAGGCTGCTGTAAACCAGGTCGCCCCAGGCATCGTTGTAGCCGATATATCCAACCGTCTTGATGCCGGCCCTCTTCATCAACTCGATGTCGGCGTCGATCATCAGCGGCGGCGGCTGTGGGATGGTCACTTCCCAGGCGCCTTTGTCGCCGGGCACACCGCCATTAGCGAGGAACACCATGGGCGTCTTCATCTCGGCCGCGACATTGTAGATCGCGATTGAGGACGGGGTGCCAGCCGAGCCCATGACCAGGTCGACATGGTCCTCTTCGATCAGCTTGCGCGCGGCGCGCGCAGCGACGGCGGGGTCCGATGTGTCGTCGATATTGACGATCGTGATCTTCTGACCGTCGATCACGCCGCCGTTCACCAGGGCGGCGGCGATGCCCTTGTTGTACGGGATGCCGATCGAGGATACCGGCCCGGAAGCCGAGTTGATCACGCCGATTTTCACCTGCGCCTGCGCCGCGAAGGCCGTGAGCGCCATGGTGCTCGCCATCAGCGCTGTCTTCAGAGTGTGCCGCATGGATCTCTCCCCTGTCGTTTGGGGAGAGTATCGGATTCGCGGGGGTGCCTGTCCATCGTATGTCCGCGTACGGCGACGTTGACCCCGGCCCCCCCCGCTTCCCGGACCTTCTCAGGCCGCCTTGCGCGCCAGGATGCCCTGCGACACCAGCGTCTCGGCGATCTGCACAGCGTTCAGCGCGGCGCCTTTGCGGAGGTTGTCGCTGACCACCCAGAACGACAGCCCGTGCTCGACGGTCGTGTCGCGGCGGATGCGGCTGACGTACGTATCGTCCTCGCCCTGGCAATCCAGCGGTGTGCTGTAGCCGCCGTCCTCGCGGGTATCCATCACGCGGATGCCGGGCATCGCGCGCAACGCGGCGCGGGCCTCGGACACGCTCAGCGGCCCCTCGAACTCCACGTTCACCGCTTCGGAGTGGCCTATGAACACCGGCACACGCACGCAGGTCGCGACCAGCTTGATATCGGGATCGAGGATCTTGCGGGTCTCGACCGCCATTTTCCACTCCTCCTTGGTCGAACCGTCTTCCATGAACTTGTCGATGTGGGGGATGCAGTTGAAGGCGATCTGGCGGGTGAATTCCTGCGGCCGGATCGGGTCGTGGACCAGGCTCGAGCGGGTCTGCGCGAACAATTCGTCCATGCCTTCCTTGCCGGCGCCGGAAACCGACTGGTAGGTCGCCACCACCACGCGCTTGATCCGCACCCGGTCGTGCAGCGGCTTCAGCGCCAGGACCAGTTGAATGGTCGAGCAGTTGGGGTTGGCGACGATGCCGCGCCGAATGCGGCCGAGCGCCTCGGGGTTCACTTCCGGCACCACCAGCGGCACGTCCGGTTCCATGCGGAAATGGCTGGTGTTGTCGATAACGATGCACCCGGCCTCGGCGGCGCGGGGCGCATGGATGGCGGACACGGCGGCGCCGGGGCTGAACAGACCGATGTCGCAGCCGGCGAAGTCGTAGGTTTCAAGGTTCTTGATCTTCAGCACGGTCTTGGTGCCGAATGAGATCTCCTTCCCGGTGGAACGCGGGGAGGCGAGGGCCACGACTTCGCTGACCGGAAAGTTTCGCTCAGCAAGCGTTTTTATGATCTCGCGCCCGACTGCCCCGGTGGCGCCGACGACCGCGACCTTGTAGGCCATCTGTAGTGCTCCTGCTTGCGTGACAAATAAACTAACTCGCGCCGATGGTACGCTTCAAGCAGGTTGCGCGCGGATCAGCCACGCCGGTTGCCGCGAATGCCACACCGGCAGCGGAACTTCGCGCTGGATCAACGAGAACGGTGCGTTACCGAAGGTGATCTGTTAAGCAACCTGGGCGTAACTGCGGAGGGCGTCCGTCGTGATCAGCCGTCGTTTTCTCGTTGCATCCGGCCTTGCCAGTGTTTTGCTTCCGCACGCAGCCGGTGCGAGGGCACTCCAGCCAGACAAGCTCCCCATCGCCAATGTGCGGGCTCCCGGTGCCGCTTCCCGCGCCCCTTTGCCGCTTGTGCTGCTCGATCCCGGGCATGGCGGAAAGGATCCTGGCGCCATCGGCTTCTCCGGCATCTACGAGAAGCACATAGCCTTCGCCGCCGCCGAGGAGTTGCAGCGCCAACTGCTCGCGAGCGGCCGTTACCGCGTCGTGCTCAGCCGCACCCGCGACGTGTTTATCCCACTGGAGGACCGTGTCGGGCACGCCGAACAAGCCTCTGCTTCACTGTTCGTCTCGATGCATGCAGACGCGCTGACCGACCACGGCGTGCGCGGCGCCAGCGTCTACACCCTGGGCGCCACGGCCTCGGACGTGCAGACCGCCGCATTGGCGCAACGCGAGAATAGTGCCGACCGCTTCGGCGGACCCGCCTTTGTGGGCACGACGCCCGAGGTCGCTCGCATTCTCGCCAGCTTGGTGCGCCAGGAGACCCGCGCCGGCTCAGCCCGCATGGCGCGCGGCGTGGTGGCCGAATTGGGCCGCGACGTGCCGTTGCTGCAGAATCCGTCCCGCCACGCTGGATTCGTGGTGCTAAAGGCGGCCGACATCCCCAGCGTCCTGGTCGAGATGGGTTTCATGTCGAACCCGGTCGATGAAGCGGCGTTGAAACGACCAGAGCATCGGAGCCGGGTGGCGGGTGCCATGAGGCGGGCCATCGATGCTTATTTTCTCGCGCAGTCGCTACCGTTACGCGTGGCTGGCTAGGCAGCAAAATGCTGTGCCGGTCTTCGTGACAGTGTAGAATATCCTGATGAACGAGCCTTTTACCGCTGGCGAGCCGCTCTCGCCCCCGCCGCGGCCCCAGATTCCCGCCCCGCGCGCCAAACCGCCATCGCGTCCGCCCGTAAAGCGCCGCCTGGGTCCACTTGCCATATTCGGCCGCATCTTCGGAGCGCTTCTGGCAGTTTGCGTGCTGGTCGCGGCACTCGGGGGGATAGCCCTGTTCGCGGCCTACCGGCACTTCAACGACGGCCTGCCGGATCTTGCCGGCCTCCAGCATTACCAGCCCCGCCAGATGAGCCGGGTCTATGCCGGCGACAGCCGTCTGCTTTCCGAACTTGCCACCGAACGGCGCATCTTCGTGCCTTACAGCGCCATCCCCGATCTCGTGAAGCACGCCTTCGTCTCCGCCGAGGACCAGAACTTCTTCATCCATCGCGGCGTGGACCCAACGGCGATCCTGCGCGCTGCGGTGACTGACCTCCAGCAATACGGCCATGGCCGCCGCCCGGTCGGTGCCTCCACCATAACGCAGCAGGTCGCCAAGAACATGCTGCTCGGCAACGAGGTCTCGATCGTCCGTAAAATTCGCGAGGCGTTGCTGGCGCTGAAGATCGAGGACAGCCTGAGCAAGGACCGCATTCTCGAACTTTACCTCAACGAGATCTACCTCGGCCTGTCCTCCTACGGCGTGGCGGCGGCGGCGCAGACCTACTTCAACAAGTCGCTGGACGATCTCACGATTCCCGAGGCGGCGTTCCTGGCGGCGCTGCCCAAGGCGCCGAACAACCTCAATCCGTTCAAATTTGCTGACGCCGCCAGAGCGCGGCGCGACTACGTGCTGGACCGCATGGTCGATGACCATGTGATCACCGCCGAGGAAGGGACCGCCGCGAAGGCCACGGCCATCACGCCCTCGCCTTTCCGCCGGCCCGACGTGGTTGCCGGCGCCGATTATTTCGCGGAGGAGGTGCGCCGCCAGCTGGTCGACAGGTTCGGCGCCGATCAGACCACCCAGGGCGGTTTTGTCGTCCGCACCAGCCTGGACCCGGTGTTGCAGGCGCGGGCCGACAAGCTGATGCGGGCGGCGTTGATGAAGTTCGACATCGCGCATGGCGGCTGGCGCGGCCGGGTCGCTCACCTCGATGGCGGCACGCCTGCCTTGCACAATGGCTGGGCGCAGGCGCTGGCCACCGTCCCGCGTCCGCCCGGTATGTTGGCGGAATGGCGGATTGGCATGGTGATCGAGCAGACCGACACCGAGGCGAAAATCGGCGTGCTCGACCATGCCGCCGATGGCGGCCCCACGACCCCGCGTATCCTGCCTTTGTTGCTGTCCGATCTCGCCTGGGCAAAACCGGTCAAGGACGACCAGATGGGTCCGTCGCCCCGCCGCGTGGCCGATGTCGCTGTCGTGGGCGACGTGTTGATGGTCGAAACCACCGTGACGCCGGCCGCCGCCAAGGGGCCAGCCCGTCCCGAGCGGGTGCTGCTGCGCCAGATTCCGTTGGTCGAGGGGGCGCTTGTTTCGCTGGAGCCGACCACCGGCCGCGTGCTGGCTATGTCGGGCGGCTGGAGCTACGAGATGAGCCAGTTCAACCGCGCCACGCAGGCCAACCGTCAGCCGGGATCCAGCTTCAAGCCGATCGTCTACCTGACCGCGATGGAACAGAATATTTCGCCGTCGCAGAAATTCTTGGACGCGCCGTTCGTGCTGGACCTGGGCGCTGCCGGCCAGTGGCGGCCGAACAACTACGAAATGGACTATAGCGGCTCGGTTCCGCTGCGCATTGCGCTGGAGAAATCGCTGAACCTCGTCACCGTCCGCCTTGCCGACAAGATCGGCATGGCGCAGGTGGCGGCCAACGCCATCGCCTTCCACGTGGTCGACAGCATGCCCAAGGTTCTCCCGGCGGCGCTGGGGGCGGTGGAAACGACCGTCCTGCGGCAGGCCGGCGCCTACGCGGCGCTGGACCAGGGAGGCAAGGAGGTGATCCCCTCGTTCATCGACAGCGTGCAGGATCGCGACGGACACATCGTGTACCGCCCCGATGGACGGGGCTGCGACGGCTGCCTCGACGCGACGCATGTGCCGGTCATGACCGACCTGCGCAAGCAGATCGCCGACGCCCCGAGCGTATTCCAGGTGGTGACGATGATGCAGGGCGTGGTCTCGCGCGGCACCGGTGTGGAGGCCGGGAAGGGCCTGGGCCGCCCGATTGCGGGCAAGACCGGCACCACGCAGGATTTCAACGACGCCTGGTTCGTGGGCTTCACGCCGGACCTCGTGACCGCAGTGTGGATCGGCTACGACCAGCCTACCAGCCTTGGCAAGGACCAGACCGGCGGCTTTATCGCCGCCCCGGTGTTCCACGACTTCATGGAGTTTGCGTTGAAGAATCGCCCGGTGTTGAAATTCGTACCACCGCCTGGCGTGACCATGGCGACCTGGGACAGCGGTTACGGTTCCAGCACCGACGCGTTCAAGCCGGGCCAGGAACCGGGCGCCTCGGGACCGGTCGGTGGTGTCGGGTTCGGCGATGCGCCCACCGCGACCGCTTCCAACGGCGGAACTTCGGCGGCTGGCGTGGACACCGCTCTTGGCGGCCTGTATTAGCCCAACCCTCCGCATCTAGGCCCTTATCATGTCGACCGAAGCCGACGCGCTCCGCAAGCAGATCACGGATTCCGTGGCCCTGCTGAGGAGGCATCTTTGACTGGGATGTTGCACTCTCCCGCCTTGAAGAACTGAACCACCGCGCCGAGGACCCGACCCTCTGGAGCGACCCGAAGGCCGCCCAGACCCTCATGCGCGAGCGCACCCGCATCGCCACCGGCGTGGATGCCGTCCGCAAGCTGGAGGGCGAGGTCGCGGATACCATGGAACTGATCGAACTGGCCGAAGGAGATGGCGACACCTCCATGGTTGGGGACGCCATCGCTTCGTTGAAGGCGATGACGGCCGAGGCCAAGCGCCGCGAAATTGAAAGTCTGCTGTCCGGCGAGGCCGACGGCAACGATGCCTTCGTGGAAATCAACGCGGGCGCAGGCGGCACCGAGGCGCAGGACTGGGCCGAGATGTTGAAGCGCATGTACACCCGCTGGTCCGAACGGCACGGCTACAAGGTGCAGTTGCTGGAGGAGAGCCAAGGCGAGCAGGCCGGCATCAAGTCGACCACGTTGCAGATCAGCGGCCCGGATGCCTATGGCTGGCTGAAAACCGAAAGTGGCGTGCATCGCCTGGTAAGGATCAGCCCGTTCGACTCCGCCGCCCGCCGCCAGACCAGTTTCGCCAGCGTCTACGCATTCCCGGTCGTCGACGACACGATCGAGATCGAGATCAATCCAGCCGACCTCAAGGTGGACACGTATCGCGCTTCCGGCGCCGGCGGTCAGCACGTGAACAAGACCGAATCCGCGATCCGCATCACCCACCTGCCGAGCGGCATCGTCGTCGCGTGCCAGACCGACCGCAGCCAGCACCGCAACCGCGCGACCGCGATGGGGATGCTGAAGGCCCGCATGTACGAGGCCGAGTTGCAGAAGCGCGAGGCCGCGTCCAACGCGACCGAAGCGGCCAAGACCGAGATCGGCTGGGGCCATCAGATCCGCAGCTACGTATTGGCGCCTTACCAGATGGTGAAGGATCTCCGCACCGGGGTGGAAACGGGCAACCCTGAGGCGGTATTGGACGGTGGCCTGGACGACTTCATGGCAGCGGCACTCGCCGCGCGCGTCGGCGCCACCCGCAGCGAGGCAAGCGCCAACGCGGAGTAGCTGAACTCGCCAGCACCGCGCCGCCGCCGCGAGGTCGGATAGCCTACCGCGATTGGCGGCGGGCTATCCGGCAATCAGCGTATTCCTTCACCGGCGGCTTTATCTGGCAAGCTATCCATCGGTCAGCGCCCGCAGATCCGCCAGCAGGGCCGCGAGCGACGGGTCATGCAGGTACATCATGTGCCCCGCCTCATAATAAGTCATGCGTAGCCGCGACGGGTCGATGCCGTTGCCGGCCATGGTGCTTTCGGCCGCGTAGAACGGGGTGGCGAAATCGTACAGCCCGTTGGCCACCAGAACGCGCAGCGTGGGGTTTTCGCGCAACAGACGGCCCAGGATTGGGGCCACGTTGACGTAGCCGGGCCAGCGATGACCGCCATCGGTCTTGGGCGGCATCCAGTCCCACTTGGCCAGCGCGTCGCTGTTGAACGCGGTGTAGGGCTTGTTCCAGTCAATGCCGAGCACCCGGCCCAGATGATCGTTCACCGAGCTGACGAAGGCACTGTCGATGGCATAAGCGGACACGTCGGCGTCCGGCATCTCGCCCGCCGCGTCGTAGTCCACGCCGACATAACGGCTGTCGAGCCGCCCGACGGTACGGGCCTGGTCGCGCAGCAGTTCCTTGCGGAAGCGAGCTGGATCGATGCGCAGCCGCGTGCGGTCCAGCCAGGCTGGCGACAGGCCGGTGAAGCTTGCCAAGCGGTCCCGCACCGCCACGCGGCGCGCTTCGTCCAGCCGGCTGCCGGCGAACAGGGCGGGCAGATACTCCTCGCCCG
>JANXXW010000496.1 GCA_025350425.1 Rhodospirillales bacterium | reverse complement strand
GATCGATCACGAGATCGACCGGCACCAGCGGGTTCACCTTCGCCGGGTCGCCGCCGAGCCGCGCAATCCCGTCCCGCATGGCAGCGAGATCGACTACCGCCGGGACGCCGGTGAAATCCTGCATCAGGATGCGCGAAGGCTTGAACGGCACCTCGTCGGCGCTGGACGCCTCCTTCAGCCAACCCGCGATGGCCCGGGCGTCCTTCACGTGATAGCTGTGCCCGTCTTCGAACCGCAGCACGTTCTCCAGCAGCACCTTGAGGCTCACCGGCAAGCGCGAGACATTGCCGAGCGTTTTGGCGGCTTCGGGGATCGAGAAATATTCGTATGCCTTGCCCCCGACATCCAATGTCTTGCGGGTCTTGAGGGTGTCCTGCCCAATGCTCTTCATATCAAAATGCCTCTGCGTTTGCCGTGCCTCGAATTACTGTATTGGGTGGCCTGTGTCACTTCTCCACCCCCCCGCCATCTGACGGACCTAGCGTTGTTAACAGCCAACGACCTTGCGGCCTTTCGGGGTGAACGTCTCGTGTTCTCCCATCTCGACTTTTTTGTGCCCGAAGGCGGCGCATTGCTGCTCGCCGGTCCCAACGGCTCGGGTAAATCCACCCTGCTTCGCGTCCTCGCCGGCCTCGCCCGCGCCGAAGCCGGACACCTGATATGGAATGGCGTGAACGCGCTGGCGGACCGCGTGGAACATGCCAGCCGTGTCGCCTATGTCGGTCACCTCGATGCCATCAAGCCCGGCCTCACGGTGCTGGAGAACCTCGCCGCCCCAGGCGCTGTGGCCCGCGCCGCCCTCGCCCGCCTCGGCGTGGAGTCACTGGCCGAACTGCCCGCCCGGATGCTGTCGGCCGGCCAACGCCGCCGCGTCGCCCTCTCCCGCCTCGCACTCACCGCCGCCCCGCTCTGGCTGCTCGACGAACCGACGCTGGGCGTGGACGCGGCTTCCGTGGACAGCCTCGGCATCCTGCTGGCCGAACATCGCGCGCGCGGCGGCATCGTGATCGCCGCCACCCATCTGCCCCTGCCGCTGCCTGCGGCCGCGACGCTCACCCTCATACCGGCATGACCGCGCGCGCCCTCCTGGTCCGGGAACTGCGCCTGGCGTTCCGCCACGGCTCCGACACCCTTGCCGCCCTGCTGTTCTTCCTGCTCGCCGCGTCGCTGTTTCCGCTGGCCATCGGCCCCGCTCCCGAAACCCTGGGCCGCATCGCTCCGGGCATCGTCTGGGTCTGCGCCCTGCTCGCCGCCCTCCTGCCGCTCGACCGGCTGTTCGGCGCCGACCTCGAAGACGGCACGCTCGACCAACTCCTATTGAGCGGCCTGCCTCCTTCGCTGGTTGCCGCCACCAAGGCGCTCGCCCACTGGCTCGTCACCGGGCTCCCGTTGCTGCTTTCCGCCGCTCCCATCGCCATCATGCTGCGAATGCCGCCCGAGAGCATCCCCGCGCTGCTGGCCGGCCTGCTCCCCGGCACCGCGATCCTGTCGCTGATCGGCACCATGGGCGCCGCCCTGGTGCTGGGCGCGCGGCGAGGCGGCGTGCTGCTGCCGCTGCTGGTCCTACCGCTGGCCGCCCCCACCCTCATCTTCGGCGTCAGTGCCGCCGACGCCGCCGCCGGTGACACGAGCCCCCGCGCCGCCCTGCTGCTGTTGGCTGCCCTTTTGGCGGCGGCGCTGCCGCTCTGTCCGCTTGCCGCCGGGGCCGGAATAAGGTCCGCCGCGGAGTAGACATGGGGTTGGTGCACCCGCACACTCCCCACACAGAGTTCGGAACAGGAGCGACATGGTGATACGATCGGGATCGTGGCTCGCAGGCGGTATCCTGGCGATGGCCGCGGCCATCCTCCCAGCCCCGGCATCGGCGCAGAAATCCGCCGACACGCTCCGTATCGCCTGGCGCGACGCCATCCCCAACGTCGATCCCTACTTCAACTCGCTCCGCACCGGCCTCGTGGTCGCCCACCAGGCCTGGGACGGCCTCACCTACCGAGACCCCGAGACCTTCCAGATCAAGCCCTTGCTTGCCACCTCATGGCGGCTCGTCGATGACACCACGTTGGAGTTCGAACTCCGCAAGGGCGTCAAGTTCCACAACGGCGACCCGTTCACGTCGGCCGACGTGGTCTACACCGTGCAATGCATCCTCGATCCGAAATCCGGCATCACCACGCCCAGCAACTTCGCCTGGCTCGCCGGAGCCGAGGCGATCGACGAATTGCATGTCCGCCTCAAGCTGAAACAGGCTTTCCCGGCGGCACTCGAATACATCTCCATGGTGATGCCGATCTACCCGAAGG
>JANXXW010000282.1 GCA_025350425.1 Rhodospirillales bacterium | reverse complement strand
GCAACCACGGCGCCGACCTGGCACGCGGCGGCGAACAGGGCCGCCGTCTTGCCGCGGATCACGTCGAGATACTGCGACTCCGAGGTCGAAAGGTCGTTTTGGGTCTGCAGCTGTAAAACCTCGCCTTCGGCAATGGTGGCGGCTGCCCCCGACAAGATTTCCAGAACCCGGAGCGAGCCATCCGACACCATGAGCTGGAATGCGCGCGCGAACAGGAAATCACCCACCAGCACCGATGCCTTGTTGCCGAACACCGCGTTTGCGCTGGCGAGACCCCGACGCAGCACGCTCTCGTCCACGACATCGTCGTGCAGGAGGGTCGCGGTGTGGATGAACTCCACGCAGGCCGCCAGTGCCACGTGCCGGTCGCCGGCGTAACCGCACATCCGTGCGGACGCCAGCGTCAGCAGCGGACGCAGCCGTTTGCCCCCGGCGGCCACGATATGCGCGGCGAGTTGGGGGATGAGCGCCACCGGGCTGTCCATACGTGCAACGATGGTTCGGTTGCACGCGCTGAGATCGTCGCGCACCAATGCCACAAGGGTCGCCAGCGCGTCCTCTCCGGAGGACACATTGGCAGGCTCACCCGGATCAGACGGCAACATAACGACGGCGACGCTCACACTGCACTCCTCGGCGCTCACGACAACAGCGCTTTGCGTCGCACCCCGACGCAGGCAACATATCGGGCGGCCCGGAACAGGGGTCAAGGCAAGCCACCCTCCCACCTAGGGCCGGGACCTGGGCGAAACACTGGAGAAGCTGCCATGCGTGCCGTCATCCGCTCCAACGACATGGTCCGATTGAGCTTCCTCGTGGCGCTTTTGCGCGATGCCGGCATTGCGACGGTAACGCTCGATGGACACGCCAGTGCCGTGGAAGGCAGCATCGGCGCGATCCCTCGCCGCCTCATGGTGGCCGAGGAGGACGAGGCGCAGGCCCGCCGGGTATTGCAGGAGGCAGGTGAGGCCTGGTGAGGACGACGCACGGCACCCTGCTCGGTGGACGCGTCCCGTATGAGCAACCGCTCGAAGGGCACCGCACCGGATTGGAACCTGTGCTGCTGGCCGCCGCGATCCCGGCGCGGTCAGGCGAACGTGTCCTGGAAGGCGGCGCCGGGTCCGGCGCCGGGCTGCTATGTCTCGCGAGTCGGGTGGCGGATTTGCGCGGCGTTGGAGTCGAACGAGATGCCGGGATGGCCGAACTGGCCCGCCGCAACATCGCCGCCAACGCCTTCGAGGCGTCAATCGATGTCGTGGTCGCCGATCTGCTCGAGTTTCACGCTGAACCCCTATGCGACCACGCCTTCGCCAATCCGCCGTGGCACGATTCGAGTGGAACGCGCTCCCGGGTTTCATTGAAGGAAGACGCGAAGCGGGCCGAGCCGGCGGGCGTCGGGCGCTGGATCGCGGCACTGTCGGACAACCTCAGGCATGGCGGAACCCTGACGATCGTGGTTCCGGCAACCCGGCTGCCGGAGTGCCTGGAAGCCATCGGCACGGCGCGCTGTGGTGGCTCGCGCATCTTTCCGCTCTGGCCGCGCGCCGGTCGGGACGCCAAGCTGGTCATCGTCCAGGCGACCAGGAATGCGCGCGGACCGTGTCGGTTGCTTCCGGGGCTCATGCTGCACGGCGAAGGGGATCTCGGCTTTACGCCAGAGACGACGGAAATCCTGCGCGACGGGGTTGCTATAGCGATGGCCTGACCGCGGGTTGACTACTCGAGGTCATCGATGCGGTGACGCAAGGTCCATAACCGCTCAAAAGCGGCCACCAGCGTGTCAATGCTGCGCCGCCGGCTCGGGTCCGGCTGGATAGATCGGCGTGTCACAAGGGCCTCGAGAGTACGCAACAACTGTTCGGCAACCTCGTAATCCGCCTGGTCGCAGGCATGATGGAACGCGATCAATATCTTGTCGGACAGGCGCCGACTGTAACGGTTGGTGAAACCGGGACTTTCTTGTGCGCCCCCGCTTGTCTCGCTCAAGTCCGCATCTCCCTGGACGGGACACAGGATGGGACACCGTCGCCTCGTGGATATCCCTCCACGAGGCGACGGGCAATCATAAACCCGAGACCGGGTAGCTCATTCGGCCGGTTGCAGCGGGCCGGTTGGCTGGGGCGAGTTGAACACGTTGTCGGAGAACGCCTCCTCCCACGTGCCGGTCGTGGAGGCCTTGCTGTACTCGGTCGAGCGGTTCTCGAAGAAGTTGGCATGTTCCGGGGCGTTCAGCATGTCATCGAGCCAGGGCAGCGGGTTGCGCTCGATGTGATACAGCGGGTTGAGGCCCAGCTGCGTCAGGCGGCGGTCGGCGATGAAGCGGATGTATTGCTTCACCGACTCACCGTTGAGACCCTCGACCTCGCCCAACTCGAACGCGAGATCGATGAAGGCATCCTCGTGCTCGACGATAGTCGAACACGTCTCATAAATCTCGCGCCGGAGCTGCTCGGTCCAGATCTCAGGGTTCTCCTGCACGAATTCCCGGAACAGCCGGATGATCGACAGGCAATGCAACGTCTCGTCACGCACCGACCAGCTGATGATCTGGCCCATGCCCTTCATCTTGTTGAAGCGCGGGAAGTTCAACAGAATCGCGAATGAGGCGAAAAGC
>JANXXW010000453.1 GCA_025350425.1 Rhodospirillales bacterium | reverse complement strand
TCCAGCTCCTTGAGCGTCAGATCGACCATCAAGCCGATGCGGCTCGGGAGCGACTTCAGAAACCAGATGTGGGCAACCGGGCTGGCGAGCTCGATGTGGCCCATCCGTTCGCGCCGAACCTTGGCAAGCGTCACTTCGACGCCGCACTTCTCGCAGATGATGCCGCGGAACTTCATGCGCTTGTACTTGCCGCACAGGCACTCGTAGTCCTTGATAGGGCCGAAGATGCGGGCGCAGAACAGCCCGTCCCGCTCCGGCTTGAAGGTGCGGTAGTTAATGGTCTCGGGCTTCTTGATCTCGCCATAGGACCAGCTGCGGATTTGCTCCGGCGAGGCCATCTGGATTTTAATCTGGTCGAAAGTCATCGTTTGGCCGGTTTGGCCAAGAATCTTCATAAGCTCGTTCATGCATCACCCACAGGTTGCAGCGAATTGGGTTGCAGCGAAGTGCCCCCTCCCGCGCCGGGGAGGGGGGTATCGGGTCGGCCCTAAAGTCAGGCGGGCCGCATATCCAGATCGACGTTCAGGCCGAGCGACTTCAGCTCCTTCACCAGAACGTTGAAGCTCTCGGGGATGCCGGCCTCGAAGGTGTCCTGCTCGCGCACGATCGCCTCGTAGACCTTGGTGCGGCCGGACACGTCGTCCGACTTGACCGTAAGCATCTCCTGCAAGGTGTAGGCGGCGCCGTAAGCCTCCAGTGCCCAGACCTCCATCTCGCCGAAGCGCTGTCCGCCGAACTGCGCCTTGCCGCCCAGCGGCTGCTGGGTAACGAGGCTGTAAGGACCGATCGAACGCGCGTGGATCTTATCGTCCACGAGATGGTGCAGCTTCAGCATGTAGATGTAGCCAACCGTCACCTTGCGCTCGAAGTGCTCGCCGCTGCGACCGTCGGTCAGCACCACCTGGCCTGAGGTGTTGAGACCGGCCCGGGTCAGCATGTCCTCGATGTCGGACATGCGGGCTCCGTCGAACACCGGGGTCGCGATCGGCACGCCCTTCTTGAGATTGTCGCAGAGCTCGAGCAACTGGTTCTCGTTCATCTGCGCGATCTCGTCGGCGTAGACCTTCTCGCCATACACGTCCTTCAGCTTGTCGAGGAGATCCTGACGCGCTGCTCCGGTGCGGCGATAATCTTCCACCAGTTCGCCGATCTGCTTGCCGAGATTGGCGCAAGCCCATCCCAGATGCGTCTCGAGGATCTGGCCGACGTTCATACGGCTCGGCACGCCAAGCGGGTTGAGCACGAGATCGACCGAGGTGCCGTCCTCCAGGAACGGCATATCCTCGACCGGCACGACGCGCGAAACCACGCCCTTGTTGCCATGACGACCGGCCATCTTGTCGCCCGGCTGCAGCTTGCGCTTCACCGCCACGAACACCTTGACCATCTTCATCACGCCCGGCGGCAACTCGTCGCCGCGCTGTAGCTTCTCGACCTTGCCGTCGAAGCGCGCCTGAAGGCGGGCCACGGCGGAGTCGTACTCACGCTTCAGCGTCTCGATCTCGGCCATGACAGCGTCGTCCTGCACGCCGATGTGGCGCCAGGAGCCACGCGGATGTTCCGCCAAGACTTCCTCGGTGATCGTGGTGCCGGACTTGATGCCCTTGAACCCACCGGCCGCCTTACGCTCGAGCAGCTTCTCACGTAGCCGGGCGAGGAACGAACGCTCCTGGATGGCCCGCTCGTCGTCGCGGTCCTTGGCCAGACGCTCAATCTCGGCGCGCTCGATCGCCATGGCGCGCTCGTCCTTGTCCACGCCGCGGCGGCTGAACACGCGGACGTCAACGATGGTGCCGGTGACGCCGGGTGGCAGCTTGAGCGAGGTGTCGCGAACGTCGGAAGCCTTCTCGCCGAAGATGGCGCGGAGCAGCTTCTCCTCCGGCGTCATCGGGCTCTCACCCTTCGGCGTGACCTTGCCGACGAGAATGTCGCCCGGGTTCACTTCCGCACCGATGTAGACGATTCCCGCCTCGTCCATGTTCTTGAGGGCTTCCTCGCCGACATTTGGAATGTCGCGCGTGATTTCCTCCTGGCCGAGCTTGGTGTCGCGCGCCATGACCTCGAACTCCTCGATGTGGATCGAGGTGAACACGTCGTCGCGGGCGATACGCTCGGAGATCAGGATCGAGTCTTCGAAGTTGTAGCCGTTCCACGGCATGAACGCGCAGAGCACGTTCCGGCCGAGCGCCAACTCACCCAGTTCCGTCGACGGGCCGTCGGCGATGATGTCGCCGGTGGTGACCCTGTCGCCTACACGAACCAGCGGACGCTGGTTGATACAGGTGGACTGGTTGCTCCGCATGAACTTGCGGAGGCGGTAGATGTCGACGCCCATGATGGTGCCGTCCTCGGCGGTGGCACGCACCACGATGCGGGCACCGTCGATCTGGTCGACCACACCGGGGCGGCGCGCAACGATGGTAGCGCCACTGTCGCGTGCGACTGCCGCTTCCATGCCGGTGCCCACGAGCGGGGCATCGGCGCGGATGAGAGGCACCGCCTGACGCTGCATGTTCGAGCCCATCAGCGCGCGGTTGGCGTCGTCGTTCTCAAGGAACGGGATGAGCGCCGCGGCCACAGACACGAGTTGCTTGGGCGAGACGTCGATCGCGGTGACGTCCTCTGGCTTCACCAGACGGAAATCGCCTTGACGACGCACCGAGACGAGTTCCTCGGTGAAGCGGCCATCGGCGTCCATCGGCGCGTCGGCCTGCGCCACGACCAGCTTCTCCTCCTCCATGGCGGAAAGGTAGCGCGGCGTACGCTGCACCACACCGTCCTTGACCAGCATGTACGGCGTCTCGATGAAGCCGTACTTGTTGACCTTGGCGAAGGTGGCGAGCGAGTTGATCAGGCCGATGTTCGGGCCTTCCGGCGTCTCAATCGGGCAGATGCGGCCGTAATGCGTCGGGTGCACGTCGCGCACTTCGAAGCCGGCGCGCTCGCGGGTCAGACCGCCAGGTCCAAGCACGGACAGGCGGCGCTTATGCGTCACTTCCGAGAGCGGATTGGTCTGGTCCATGAACTGCGAAAGCTGGCTGCTGCCGAAGAACTCGCGTACGGCGGCGGCGGCGGGCTTGGCGTTGATCAGGTCGTGCGGCATCACGGTATCGATGTCGACCGAACCCATACGCTCGCGAATGGCGCGCTCCATGCGGAGCAGACCAAGGCGATACTGGTTCTCCATCAGCTCGCCGACCGAACGCACGCGGCGGTTGCCGAGATTGTCGATGTCGTCGATCTGGCCGCGACCGTCCTTCAGGTCGCACATGGTCTTGACCGTGCGCAGGATGTCTTCCTTGCGCAGAATGCGGACGCTGTCGTCGACATCCTGGCCGAGGCGCATGTTCATCTTAACGCGACCGACGGCCGAGAGGTCGTAGCGGTCGGGCTCGAAGAACAATCCCTGGAAAAGCTTCTCTGCCGTCTCGGGCGTGGGCGGCTCGCCGGGGCGCATGACGCGATAGATGTCGATCAGCGCGTCGTCACGGCCGCTGTTCTTGTCCACGGCGAGAGTGTTACGGATCCACGGACCGGTCTGCTGATCGACCGCAAGGGTCGGCAGCTCGGTGATGCCGAGTTCCTCCAGCAACGCCAGCTTGGCTTCAACCAACTCCTCGCCGGCGTCGGCATAGACCTCGCCGGTTTCCTCGTTCACGAGGTCCTCGGCGATGAAACGGCCCAGCAGTTCGGCGCGGCTCACCAGGACGTTCTTGGTCTTCTCGGCGATCTTCTTGGCGCTGCGGGCCGTGAGCTTGGCTTCGGCCTCGGCCACGATCTCGCCGGTCTCGGCGTCGACCATCGGCTCCAACAGCTTCATGCCGCGGAATGCCTCGGCATCGAACGGACGCGCCCAACCCTTTGGCGTGAGCGAGAACATCACCTGGCCATAGAAGTAGCCGAGGATCTCTTCGGCGCCCATGCCGCGCATGTCAGCGATCTCAACCGTCTCACCCTTGGCTTCACGGGCGGCACGGAGTTGCTCGCTGCGCATGCCTTCGAGAGCGTAGAGCAGCGTGGTGACGGGCAGCTTGCGCTTGCGGTCGATGCGGACGAATACGACGTCCTTGCTGTCGAACTCGAAGTCGAGCCAGGAGC
>JANXXW010000281.1 GCA_025350425.1 Rhodospirillales bacterium | reverse complement strand
GCGTGCTCCGGGTCGTAGTCCGGGCTAAACGCCGGCCCATCACCCGCAATGTCCCGGCTTGCGCGCGTTCCGCCAGCGCTACAAACCGGGTGGCCAGCCGGCCAAGATAGTTGTGAATCGGAATGATCATCGGTCCGGCATGGCGATCCCGGGCGATATATCGCGCCACCGCTTTGCGAAGCTCACCAAGGATCAGGGTAAACTGGCCCGCAGCGGTGGAGGTTGAGATCGGAGTGAACATAACAAGAACGATACGCTTAAAGTACGATATGTGTCAAGCATATAGCCCTAATTTTGTATCGTTCGATCGATTGCCTGACGGAAGCGCGGCGCTATTTTGAAGGCGATGATCGACGCAATTCGCACGCCGAGCGTAACCCTTTGCTCTGGTGTGAACCTGTGTTCAGGCTCCAGCTTTTTCCTCGTGGTCACGGAGCAACGCGCTGGCCGCCTCGTGCACTAGCGCGAGCGCCTGCCCAACCGTGGCGCGACGCACTTCCGTCCGATCGCCGGGGAAAACTTTCCGATACGTCACAGGTGGCTGCCCGATCACGGCAAGGCCAAAGCAAACCAGCCCGACCGGTTTTTCCGGCGATCCTCCGCCCGGCCCGGCAACGCCGGTCACGGCGACTGCGATGCTGGCCAATGAGTGCGCCATGGTACCCATCGCCATCGCCTCAGCCACGGGTTCGCTGACGGCGCCATGGCGTTCGATCAGTTCCGCCAGAACGCCCACCATCTCGGTTTTGGCCTCGTTGGAATAGGTCACGAAACCCCGGTCAAACACGTCGGAACTGCCTGCGATGGAGGTCAGGGTCGCCGCGATCAGGCCCCCAGTACAGCTTTCGGCGGTGGCGATGCGCGTGCCGGCCGCCCGGCAAGTGGTCAGCACCGATGCGGCTTGAAGTAGAATGGCGTCGTCGATCATCGAATAAAAACCCTTAATGTCAGAACCATGCTAGCCATGCCCGAGTGGCGCACCACACCAAAATGGCCGCGAACCCGCCTGCGATCACGTCGTCGCCCATAACACCTGCCGCCGTCTTGCGCCGGTCCGCCCAGCCGATCGGGCCGGGCTTCCAGATGTCGAACAGCCGGAACAGTACGAACGCCAGCAGCAATCCTGCGGGTGAGGGCCTTACCAACGGCGCCATCGCCAGGAACTGCCCGGCGAACTCGTCGATCACCACCCATCCCGGATCGTTCGCTGCCTCGCCCGAAGCCCCAATCGCCCACCATCCCACCAAAGCCGAGATCAACGCCAACGCCGCCAGCGACCAGATTGCCGGCCAGATCGCCAGCGCCAACGCACCGACGCATAGCGCCACGAGCGAGCCGGCGGTTCCGGGCGCCACGGGGAAAAAGCCGACACCGAAGCCGCTGGCCAGCAATCGCGCGATCCTCACCGCATGACCCGTCCGAGTGGGTGGGGCGCCATGTCGCCGCGCTTGACGTGATAGATCACCTCGTTCTCGATCACGCGCTGCACGTAGTTTCGGGTTTCGTTGAATGGTATCAGTTCGATCCAGTCGATTGGGTCCACGCCCGCCGTGCGTGGGTCCCCGTTGGCGAGCACCCACTCCCCAACGCGGCGCGGCCCGGCATTGTAGGCAGCGACTGCCATCGGCACGGAATTGTCGTATTGGTCCAGCAGCCCGCGCAGATAGGCCGTGCCGAGCCTGATATTATAGGTGGGGTCAACGAGGTTGGGCACCGACACGGGGAGCCCGAGCTTACGGGCAGTGGCCGCCGCCGTGGCCGGCATCAGTTGCATCAGGCCGCGCGCTCCCGCCGGACTGTCCGCCGCGACATCAAAGCTGCTTTCCTGGCGTATCACCCCAAGCGCCAACGCGGGGTCCACGCCTGCATCGGCTGGTATCTCGGCAGCCACCGGCCATCCCGTTTGTAGTGGAACCAAGCCCTGCGTGCCGGCGCGCCGCGCCAGCGCGACCGCGGTCTGGGCCAACCCGAAGCCGGCCGCCAACTGCCCGGCGAGAGCCTTGTCCACCGGGTCCGGCGTAATCTCCTGCAACCCGAGGAGAAACGGTCCTGCACGGCGCGGCTCGCCCCAGCCGGCCAGGTGGATCGCCGCCCGCGCCAACTCCCGCCCCGCATAGGCAAGACCCCGCGCCGCGTCGGCCGGAGGGTCCCGCACCGCGTTGATCCTGGCCGCGAGATCAGCCGTTCCGTTGTCCAGGGCAACCGCCGCGAGCTGGCCGTAGAAGGTGCTGGGATAGACGGCGGCCAGTCGATACTCGGCCTGTCCCGCGTCGCCTCCTGCTGTCCGTCCCAGCCAGTAATGCGCCCGCGCCTGGGTGATCGCCGCCCGCGACAGATCGGCGAGCGCCTGGAAGTGCCGTGTGGCCAAAGCCCGATCGTGCAGCCGTTCGAGCGCCACGAACCCGGCGAGGAACTCGGCGTCCCCGACCTGCTCGGCCCGCGTCTCCGCGTGTGCGTCTGCCAGGGCATAGGCCCCGGCATCATCGCCCTGCCGCAGTCGCCTTCGGGCCAGCAGGTTGCGCTCGGCCCAGAAATCCGCCTCGTGCTCCGGCCCCGCCGCCTTCTCAGCAGCCGAGCCTGACTCAATCCACAACGCCAGCGCATCGTCGTCCTGCCCGGCGCGCCGCAGCCATTTCACCCGCTCCAGCATCAATGCGGGATCGCTGCGCGCGGGGTCGGGCAGCGCGGCCATGATCGCCATGGCCGATACGTCGTCGCGCCGTAACGCCAAGCGCGCCACCCCAAGCGGGCGGTCAGCGGCATCGACGCGCGCGAGTTGCCGCGTCGCGGACACGGTGTCCGTCCAGGCCAGCCGGTCGAACCGCGCCCACTGATCGACGGGTCTGATGGAGCCGCCCCAGTGCTGCATGAAGCGTGTCTCCGACGCGGCGTCGGCCGGCGCGGCCCGCCACGCGCGGCGGGCAAAGCCATCGGTATCGGTGCCCCGGCCCAGTCGCGCGGCGGCGTCAGCGCAACGCGACAGCGCATCAGCGGACAGCATGGGCATGGCTGGGCGGTCACATTCCAACAACGCCGCCGCATCGTCGGGTTCGGCCACCACCGCCGCCTCCCGGCGTCGCGCCAATATCAGCGGCATTGGCCAATCGGGGTTGGCCGTCATGAAGCCGGCGATTTCGGCCGCGCCCGCGCCGCCGGGGGTCAACAGGCGGTAGTACGTGACCAGCTTGCGCCCGACGGGATCGGCCATTTCTGCCGCAAACGCGTCGGCATCGGCCCATCGCCCGGCGCGGATCGCCGACAGGATGTCGTCCGCCCAGGCGGGAGTCGCCGTCAGCAGTAGCGCCAGCAGGGCCAGGACACGGGACATGGCACCATCCTAGCCGCCCTTGCCACACAGCGCATCAATGCGCGGAACCTTGCGGCGAACGTTGGCCGCGCCTAGCTTCCCCTTTCCGCTCCCAACCGAGGGCAGCGAAACCGGAGCCTCGTCGATGTTCAAAGGGTCGCTCGTTGCCCTGATCACGCCCATGCGCCAGGACGGCACGGTGGACGAGAAAGCGTTTGCGTCCTTCGTGGACTGGCAGATCCGCGAGGGCACCCACGGCGTTATCCCGGTGGGCACAACGGGGGAGAGCCCGACGCTCACTCATGCCGAGCACAAGCGCGTGGTCGAGATCGCGGTCGAGGTTTCCGCCGGCCGTGTGCCGGTGATCGCAGGCGCCGGCTCGAACAGCACGGCGGATGCGATCGAATTCGCCCGCCATGCCAAAACAGTCGGGGCAGACGCGATACTCGTGGTCACGCCCTACTACAACAAGCCCTCGCAGGAGGGATTGTTCCTGCATTTCACCGCCGTCGCCGACGCGGCCGACATTCCCATGATCGTCTACAACATCCCGTCGCGCAGCGTGGTTGATATGAGCGTTGAGACCATGGCGCGGCTTGCCAAGCACCCCAACATCATCGGTGTGAAGGACAGCACCGCCAGCCTGATACGCCCGCTGCACACGCGCCGCGCCTGTGGTGAGGATTTCTGCCAGTTGTCCGGCGAGGACCATACGGTGCTGGCGTTCCTGGCCTCGGGTGGCGTGGGCTGCATCAGCGTCACTGCCAACCTCGCGCCACGCCTGCTGAGCGAGATGCACATCGCGTGGCAGGAAGGCCGGATAGCCGAGGCGATGGCGACGCAGAACCGACTCGTCCCGCTGCACGACGCGTTGTTTTCGGAGGCCAGCCCAGCGCCGGTGAAGTTCGGGGCGAGCCTGCTCGGGCATGGCACGGATCGCGTTCGTCTGCCGCTTGCGCCCTGTTCCGAAGCCGGGCGTGCCCGCGTGCGGGCGGCAATGACGGAAGCAGGTCTGCTCAACTGAGCGCGACATGCCGGTAACCAAGAAGAAATCTGGCCTGATCTCGCACGGGATCGCGGCGCAGAACCGCAAGGCGCGGTTTGACTACACGATCAAGCAGACCGTCGAAGCCGGCATCGTGCTGAAGGGGCCGGAGGTCAAATCTCTGCGGCTTGGCCGTGCGACACTGACCGAGGCGTGGGCCGGGGAGCGGGAAGGGGAGTTATTTCTGTTCAACGCCTACATCCCCGAATACCAGGGCGGGCTGCTGTCCCGGTTCGAGCCACGCGCGCCCCGCAAGCTGCTGGTCAAGCATAAGGAGATGAGCACGCTGCTCGGAGCGGTCTCACGCGACGGTGCGACGCTGGTGCCGTTGCAAATCCACTTCAACGACCGCGGCTTGGCCAAGGTGCTGCTCGGGCTGGGCGAAGGGCGCAAGAAGGCTGACAAGCGCCACGCCATCGCCGCGCGTGACTGGCAGCGCGACAAGGCCCGGCTGATGCGAGCCAAAGGCTGAGGTTCCGACCAGCTTTCCGCCACGTCATCGCGACAGCTTTCGCGGGGCTGTTGGCGGGGTGTTCCTCCCTGAGCCCGCCGGACAGCGGCATCGTGCGCGTCCCCGACAAGAACGAGTATGGCGACCTCTTCTACCTCGAAGCCAGGGTCTGCCGTCCGGACACGGCGTCACCGGCGCCGATCCTGGTGTTGAACCACGGTGCGCCCGGTGCCGGCAGCACGCGCCAGGATATCAGCCCGCCGGAGTGTTCCAGCGCGGCGGTGCGCTGGTTCGTGGCGCGCGGCTATGTCGTCGTGTTGCCGATGCGGCGCGGCTACGGCCGCAGCAGCGGCGACTGGGCGGAGGACCCCGGTCCATGCTCCAACCCCGATTATGCGCGGGCCGCACGCGAAGGGGCGCACGATATCGGACTGACCGTGGCGCTCGCGCGCAAGCTGCCCGGCACGCGGCGGGACGGCCTTGTCGTGCTGGGCTGGGACACTGGCGGGATGGCTACGCTGGCCTATGCCGGGAGCAATCCACCCGCCGGCACCCGCGCCATCATCATGGCCGCCAACGGCGGCACGCGCGGTGGTTCCGAGGCGGGGCACGTCTGCCGTCCGGATCTGCTGGTCGACGCCGCCGGGCAACTCGGCACGACCGCGCGCATTTCCACATTATGGGTCTATGCGCGCAACGACCGGACCGTCACGCCCGAGCTTGCCACGGCGATGAGCGCCGCATTCGCCGCCGCTGGAGGCCATGTGACCATGCAGCAGCCGGACGCTCCGATGGCCGAGGGACACGACCTGTTCTTCGCCTCCGCCGGCGCTGGTGTTTGGGGGCCGCTCGTGGAGCGGTTCCTGCGACGATGAGGTGGGCGCTCGCGCTGGCCATGCTGCTGGCTGGCTGCGGCGCCCAACCGCAACGACTGGCACCGCCCGTTTCGCTGCCGGTCGAAAACACGCTCACCCTTCCCATGCGTGACGAGCACGGCGTTTCTCACCAACTCGCGGCCCGGCTCTGTCGGCCGCCGGGATCGTCGCCGGCGCCCTTGGTGGTCATCAACCACGGGGCTCCGGCGGAACGGGCCTATGCGTCGCTGATGGTGCCGACCTCCTGCGGGTCAGGGCCGGCGCGGTGGTTCAACGCGCGTGGCTACGCCGTGCTGTTCGCGCTGCGACGGGGCTTCGGCACCAGCACCGGCGAGGCGGCGAGCAGCGGCCGTTGCAACGACCCCGACTATGTCTCCGCCGGACTGGCAGAGGCACGCGATATCGCGGCAATCGTGGAGTACGGGCAAGGCCTGTCGGGGATCGCGCGCGACGGCCTTGTCGTCGTCGGACAGTCCACCGGAGGCTGGGCCGTCCTGGCCTACGACACGCTCCCGCATCCGCCGCTTGTCGGAATGATCGTCGTGGCCGGCGGCCGGGGCCAAAATGAGGCGTCATGTCGGCCGGAGCGGCTGATCGCCGGGGCGGCCCGGTTCGGAACCGCGTCCCGTACGCCGATGCTTTGGGTGTATGCCCGCTCGGACCTTTCGTTCGGCCCGCAACTGGCTGTGGCCATGCACGAGGCGTTCACGCACGCCGGCGGCCGGGCGGAACTCGTTCAGCCGGAAGTCTCGGGGCCAGATGGCCACGGCCTGTTCTACATGGCCGGGGGCGACGCGGTTTGGGGGCCGATCTTCGACCGCTATCTCAAGCGACGTTGACGGCGGCTTCGCGCGGAATGTCGATCCAGGAGAGGTGACCGCCCTTACCGGCGCCGGTATCGAGAAAGATCGCCGTGCCGCCCTGCGAGTTGTGGCGCACGTAGGGACGGCCGTCGGTGCTGCGGCGGTCATGCCCACAGTACACGGTAAGGCCCTCGGGAATGCGGTCCACCCAGCGCAGGCTGCGCTCAGGGTAGCCGTCATGTTGCAGGCGGCCGGTGGGCTCGCCATACAGCGCGCGGGCCAATACGCCTTTGACGCGGCCTTCGGGAGCCTGCGGCGGATCGTTCTCGAGCATCGACGTATGGAACCCACCATGCACGAACAGCATCCGGCGCTTTTGCAACTGTCCATGCGGAACCCAGGCCGGCGCCCGGCTGATCTCATGCAGCGCGCGGACGCGCAGCCCTTCGTCGAGTTGCGCCAGCGTCGTCGTCAGCGGCTCGTCCACCCGGACCAGGTTGCCGGCGAGGGCACGTGCGAGCTTGAGGTCGTGGTTGCCAAGCAGAAACAGCCCGCGCCCGTGGTCGATGAGGTCAAACATGATGCGAAGGGAGGCAGCGCTGTCCGGTCCGTTGTCGATGAGGTCGCCGAGCTGGAGCACAAACAGATCGGTTGCAGCGGCAGCGGCGAAGGCGCGAGCATCGCCATGAACGTCCCCCACCACACGCAAGCCTCGATCGAGCGGAATGCGCAGCGGGGTCATGGGTTTATTCGGGCGATCGGCCGATGGTCTTGTAGGCCGCCAACGCCCGCGCTCGCCCTGCTGGGAGATCAACGATCGGATGCGGGTAGGTATGCCCGAGGCGTACACCGGCCTGCGCGAGTTCGGACTCTGACGCCTCCCACGGAGCCTGGAGCGCTTTGTCCGACAGCCGCGCCAACTCCGGCACCCAGCGGCGCACGTAGTTTCCGTCGGCATCGAATTTCCGGCCCTGCAACACCGGATTGAACACCCGGAAGTACGGCGCTGCATCCGCGCCGGAGCCGGCCACCCACTGCCATTGCGCGCTGTTCGAAGCGAGATCCGCGTCCACGAGCGTGTTCCAGAACCACGCCTCGCCTTCCTGCCACGGCAGCAGCAGATGCTTGACCAGGAACGACGCCGTGATCATGCGGACGCGGTTGTGCATCCAGCCAAGACCCCACAGCTGGCGTATCCCGGCATCGACGATCGGGATGCCGGTCTGGCCGCGTTGCCAGGCGGTCAGGTCTGCTGCGTCATCGCGGAACGGCATGTTGGCGAATTCCGGCCGTAGCGGCTTTTCGGGCAGGTCGGGGTGATGCCACAGCAGGTTGGCGGAAAATTCGCGCCATAGCAGCTCGCTCAGGTAGCTGTCTTTGCCGGCACCTTCGATATCGTCCACGGCGTGCCAGATCTGGCCGGGCGACAGTTCTCCCCAGTGCAGGCGGGGCGAAAGTGCCGACGTGCCGTCCTCGCCGGGTAAGTTACGCGTCCGGTCATAATCCGCGACTGTCTGGGCCGCGATCTTGGCCAGCCGCTCGGCAGCACCGGCTTCGCCGGGCTTCCAGGTTCGGCGGAAGCCGGCAGCGCGCTCCGGCTGAGTCGGCAGCAATTGCCAATCTTCGAGCCGGTCCGATGCGACAGATATGCCGGCGATGGTGGTCGGCGCTGCCAGCGGGGCAGCGGGCTTTGGGCGCGCCAGACAGGCACGGGCGAACGGTGTGAACACGCCGTAGGCGCCGCCGGACAGCGTGCGAACGGAACCGGGATCGAACAGCAGAGTGGTGCGATGCAGGTGAACCGGCACCCCGGCGGTGGCGACCAGCTCGTCCAGCACCCGCCGTGCCCACGGCTCTACCGGGCGTCCGGCGTGGATTTCGGCCGCGCCGACCTCGTGCACGAGATGGCGCAGCACGTCGGCAACACGGCCGCGTCGCAGAACCAGGGGCGCTCCGGCGGCGGCGAACGTCTTGCCCAGGGATTCCAGCGTCTGGTGCATCCACCACAGGCTGCCCGCACCCGGCGCCCACTTGCCCGGCGTTTCCTGGTCCAGAATGAACACGGGCAGCACCGGACGGCCGCTATCGATCGCGGCCACGAGGGCCGGGTTGTCAGCCATGCGAAGTTCACGGCGCAACCAGAGGATAGCTGGCGCAAGGGGAGTATTCATTCTGGAAAAGTATCTATCATGCTAATGCTTTACTACGCGCAGACCATACCAATAGATGTGGCTCACGCCCGCGCGAGCAAGCCAGCGCCTCATGAATGCCGTGGCATCAGGCTGCCAACCGGTTGAAGACGAACGAGAAAAGACGATCGCGTCCGAGCAGGAACACGCGGAATCCGCGTGGGAACAATCGCGCGATGGCGGGGTCGCGTACATCCAGCCCGCCAGTATAGGCGCCGAGCGCCGGCAGCATCAGCCGCTTGCCGTCGAACACGAAGCAGGGCCGGGTGACGGACGCGCCGCGCGTGGGGATTTGCGCTTTTGGGTGGTGGTGGCCGCAGATCTCGCCGGCTCCCGCCCCGGTTATCGCCTGATGGCGGAAAAGCAGCGGTCCGGCGAGATGTTCCTCGACCGACTCGCCGTCGAGACCCTCCGGCGGAGTCGGATCATGGTTGCCCAGGACCCAGGTGAAATTCGCCGTCGCGGTCATGCCGCGCAGCCGCGCGAGATCGGCCGGCTGCATCCGCCCGGCTCCGTTCCGGTCATGAAAGCTGTCGCCCAGCGCCACAACGCGCTCAGGCCCGAACCGGCGTATCATCAACGCCAGCCGATCGAGCGTCACGCGGGTATCCCAAGGCGGCAGCAAGTTGCCCCGCGACGCCGCCGCCGAGCCTTTCTCGAGGTGCAGATCGGACACGATCAGCGTGTTGCGCGCAGGCCAAAACAGGCCGCCACAGGGATCGAGCATCAGGCGCTCGCCTGCGAAGTGGATCGGGGCAGGGGTCATCGTTCCCTTTCACTGGAACAGCGTTCCGCCGCCGCGCGACAGGCGGCCGCGCTTCACATTGGGTCGTAGAATAGCCGGTTCTTGCATCGGCATGAAAGGCGGCGGCTCGGTCTCGCCCATCGCCTCGGCCACCAAGGTTTCCGCGTCCTCCAGCAGGGCGTCCTCGCCATCCTCGTGGCGCACCACCTCGCGCCCGATATCCAGCAGCACCGGCACCGCCAGCGGCGACACGCGGGACAGCGCCATGTGGGTGATCCGGCCCTGCACCCGTTCCAGCATCCCGGCGATGCGACCAAGGTCAGTCAGCCCACCCGCCGCATCGGCGCGGGTCGCGCGGAGCAGGATGTGGTCGGGCTGGTGGCGTCGCAACATGTCGTAGATGAGGTCGCTGTTGACCGTCACCTGCCGGCGGTTCTTCTTGGCGCCAGGAAGGTTGCGCTCGATCAGGCCGGCGATCACCGAGACATTGCGAAAGGTCCGCCGCAGCATCGAGCTTTCGGCCATCCAGGCTTCGACGTCATCGCCCAGCATGTCTTGCTCAAATAGGCGCGCGACATCGTACGGTTCGCGCGCGCACCAACAGGCCAGCACGTAATCGGTGGCGACGAAGCCGAGTGGCACGAAGCCGAACCGCTCCAGCCGCCGGGTGAGCAGCATCCCCAACGTCTGGTGCGCCTGCCGCCCTTCGAAGCAATAGGCCACGATGTAATAGCGGTCGCCACGCGGAAATGTCTCCACGAGCAGGTCGTCGCGGCCGGGCATACGTGAGCGCAGCTTCTGCAAATCAAGCCACTCCCGCACCGGCTCAGGGAAAGCGTGCCAGGTCGAGGGATCCTGCAACATGCCGCGCACACGGTCGGCGAGGTTGGTGGTCATCGGCATCCGCCCGCCCGCATACGCCGGCACCTTGGGCTCGCCGGTGCCGCCATCGGCGACCTCGACCACGTTCTCACGCAGCCTGATGAACCGCAGCAGGCGTCCGGCGAACATGAAGGTGTCGTCTGGCACAAGCATGTTGACGAACGATTCTTCCACCTCGCCCAGGCTGCCGCCACCCCGGCCGGCATAGCGCACCTTCATCACCGGAGCCTCGACGATGGTGCCGATGTTCATGCGGTGCTGGCGCGCGATCCGTTCGGAGCGCACCTGAACGCGTCCCTCGGCATCGCGGAACAGCTTGCGGTAGCGGTCATAGGCTTTCAGGGCGTAGCCGCCGTCTTCCACAAAGCCGAGCACGTCGTCGAAATCCTGCCGGGTCAACATGGCGTAGGGCGCCGTCGAGGTGACCTCGGCGAACATCGCGTCGGGATGGAACGGCTCACCACAAGCGCAGCCCAGCAGATGCTGCGCCAACACATCGAGCCCGCCCGGCCGGGGTGGATCGCCGTCCAGCTCGCGCGCGGCCACGCCCAGGATGGCTGCCTCACATTCCAGCACCTCGAACCGATTGGCCGGCACCAGGATTGCCTTGGACGCCTCGTCCATCCGGTGATTGGCGCGCCCGACGCGCTGCAGCAGCCGGCTCACGCCCTTGGGGGCACCGACCTGAAGCACCTGATCCACGCCGCCCCAGTCGATGCCGAGGTCGAGCGAGGAGGTCGCGATGACCCCGCGCAATTTCCCCGCCGCCATCGCCTGCTCGACGCGCTTGCGCTGGTCGAGTTCGAGGCTGCCGTGATGAATGGCAATCGGCAGCGTCTCCTCGTTCAGACGCCAGAGCGCCTGGAACAGAAGCTCCGACTGCGCGCGGGTGTTGACGAACACGATGGTGGTGCCGGCCGAGCCTATGCTTTTCAGTATCTCGGGCGCACTGAATAGGCCCATGTGCCCGGACCAGGGCAGCCGGCCGGCCGGCAGGATCATGGTGATCTCGGGCGGCGCACCGCCGTTCACTTCGATGATCCGGTCCGCAGATACATACGCCATCAGCGCCGCAGGGTGGGCCACGGTAGCCGACAGCCCGATGCGGTGGACCTGAGGCGCCAGGGCCGCCAGCCGCGCGAGGCACAGCGCCAGCTGGTCGCCGCGCTTGATGCCGGCGAGGGCGTGGACCTCGTCGACAATGATGCGTCTGAGGCCGCCGAAGAACTGCTGGGCACCCGGCTGGGTTAACAGCAGGGCCAGGCTTTCGGGCGTGGTCAGGAACAGGTTGGGCGGCTCGTCCCGCTGCCGCTTGCGGCGTTCGCTTGGCGTGTCGCCGCTGCGGGTGTCCACGCTGACCGGCAATCCCATTTCCTCGATCGGGAGCATGAGGTTGCGTGCGATGTCGGTCGCCAGCGCCTTCAGCGGGCTCAAGTATAACGTGTGAAGGCCAACATGCGGCGTCTCGGACAGCTCGACCAGGCTGGGCAGGAACCCCGCCAGCGTCTTGCCGCCACCGGTCGGCGCGATCAGCAGTACGCTTTCTCCGGCCGCCGCCGCCGCCAGAACGTCCAACTGATGCGGCCGGACGGTCCACCCGCGCGAGGCGAACCACGTCGCAAAACGTTCTGGCAATGTTCCCGTCATGGTCCAGAGATAGGTGTTTTGGCGAGACAGGGAAAGGTTGAAGCCTGAGAGCTGGCCCAGCCAGCTCCGACAGACCGACAAGCTGTTCCGGCCTGACCGAGAAATGGGGCAACCCGGGTGGCCTCAATGCCACCGAGACGCCCCGCGACTAAAAGCGCGGTTCGGCGCCAATTCGCCGACTTGCACGGCAATCTTCGCCAGACCAATGTGCCGCACGATACCCGACCGTACAGACAGCTACGATCGCGACTTCCACGTCCGGGCGATCGAGCAGGCTGCGTTGTTGTGCGCAGTGGGGTTGTCCAAGGCGGAAACGCGGCACATCGCTGAGGAGATCGAGACATTGGGAAGCGGCGAGAAACGCGACCTGCGTGACGTGATCCCGTGGCCTGCCCTTGCAGCTTCGAGCAGACCATCGCCGCCGCGTTCTGGCCGGCTGCGGCGCAGCGGGGCGACAGCGCGCCAAAGCGTCCCAAATCTTCCCTATGCCGCACCCTGACACCTGGCTCAAAGTCCTGCCCAACGGCCTCTATTGTGAGCCCGGAGGTTTTTACGTCGATCCCGTGCTGCCGGTGGATCGCGCGGTCATCACCCATGCCCATGCCGATCACGCCCGTCCCGGCAATCGCGCCGTGCTCGCGACTGCCGAGACGCTGGCGATCATGCGGACGCGCATGGGGGCGGGGGCCGGTCCCGGCCAGGCGCTGCGCTGGGGTGAGCGGATCACCCTGGGCGAGGTCACACTTTGGATGCAACCGGCCGGCCACGTGCTCGGCAGCGCCCAGGTCGCGATGGAGTGGCGCGGCAGCCGTGCCGTGGTGAGCGGCGACTATAAGCGCCGACCCGATCCAACTTGCGCCAGTTTCGAGCCGATCCCGTGCGATGTGTTCGTGACCGAGGCTACGTTCGCGCTGCCAGTGTTCCGCCATCCACCGGACCATTTGGAAATCCAGAAGCTGCTGGACAGCGTGGCCCTGTTCCCCGAGCGCACCCACGTCGTCGGCTGCTACGCTCTCGGCAAATGCCAACGTCTGATCGCCCTGTTGCGGCGCGGCGGATGGGACCACCCAATCTGGCTGCACGGCGCGTTGATGGCCGTGTGCAACACCTACCGCGAACTTGGCGTCGATCTCGGTGAACTTCGTCCGGCCACGGTCGCCGCCAAGGCCGATCTGGTCGGCAAGATCGTGCTCGCACCGCCCAGTGCCATTGCCGACCGCTGGGCGCGGCGGCTGGCTGATCCGGTGGTGTGCCTGGCGTCGGGCTGGATGCGGGTCCGTCAGCGCGCCAAAAGCCGGGGCGTCGAATTGCCGCTGGTGATCTCGGACCATGGCGACTGGGACGAACTGCTGCAAACGCTAGACGACGTGGGCGCGCCCGAAGTCTGGGTGACGCACGGGCGCGAGGAGGCGCTGATCTACGCCGCCGGCCTGCGCGGCATTCGCGGCCGCGCGCTGCGCCTGGTCGGCTACGGCGACGACGACGAGGTGCCGGCCAAGGCGGACGCGGCATGATCGCCTTTGCCGCCCTGCTGGAGCGCCTGGTGTTCACCCCCGGCCGTAACGCCAAGATCGCGCTGCTCCGCCGCTATTTTGAAACCGAGACGGACCCGGATCGCGGTCTCGGCCTTGCTGCCTTCGCGGGCGACCTCGCGTTCGCCGCCGCCAAACCCGGCCTGATCCGCGACCTCGCCGCCGCCCGCACCGACCCTGAATTGTTCGCCTGGTCGTATGACTATGTCGGCGACCTCGCCGAGACGGTGGCGCTCATCTGGCCCCAGGCCCTCACTAACGCCGCCCCGCCGGCCTTGTGGGAGGTCGTGGACACGCTGGCCACCGCGCCAAAGACGGAACTGCCCCGCATCGTCGCGGGTTGGCTGGACGCGTCGGACTCGTCCGTCAGGCTCGCGATCCTCAAGCTCATCACCGGCGGCCTGCGCGTCGGCGCCTCGGCGCGGCTGGCCAAGATCGCGTTGTCCGAAATCGCCGGCGAGCGCATCGCGCCCGACGACATCGAGGAAGTCTGGCACGGGCTGGCGCCGCCATACCTGGAGTTGTTCGCCTGGGTCGAGGGCAGGGGGGAGCGGCCGGACCCGGCCGATGCCCCAGTGTTCCGCCCGCCCATGTTGGCGCATCCGCTCGCCGCCCCCGATATCGCACTGCTCGACGCCTCCGCCTTTCGAGCCGAGTGGAAATGGGACGGCATCCG
>JANXXW010000390.1 GCA_025350425.1 Rhodospirillales bacterium | reverse complement strand
CGCTAGGGGCAGAGCCCCTTAGCAATCGGGCCGCGTCTGCGGCCCTAGATGATGCGTGAGCGGGCGTTACCCGAATGGGCGGAGACGGGCACCGGCTCCGTGCGCCGTGGCGCATAGCACGCGACCCGAAGGGGCACGCCCAACCTTAGGTGCAGCGATCACAGGATCAGACACGTATGAGCGAAGCGCTATGCCGCAGGGCGTAAGCCCCCCTCCCTTCTTGGCCTGTGCGGCTGAGCGGACCAGGAAAGCAGCATAAGGCTATTCAAAACTCCCATGCGGAACTAGGATTTCTGAGGGGCCTGAGTCCGCCGTTGAGGACGGTTTCGGGCAACGAGAAGTCGTATCGCCCGAGGAAGTTGAGATGGCGCCAGATCAACGGGGACAGGTGGGCGAGGTCGTCGTTGCGGATATCCGTGCCGTCTGCCCTGGCCTGCTGAATGGCTTCCTGCATGTAGATGGCGTTCCAATGCACGATGGCGTTCAGCGCGAGGCCGAGGCATCCGAGTTGCTCTTCCTGCCCTTGCCGAAGCGGGCTTCTGATCTCGCCACGCTCGCCGTGGTGGATGCGGCGGCCGAGGCGGTGGCGCAGCTCGGTATGGTTGAGCTGGGTGAGGGTGCGCCTGCGGAACCCGGCGTCGTCGATGGTGCGCAGGATGTGGACGGTCTTGGCGATCCTGCCGATTTCGGCGAGCGCGCGGGCCAGTGTGATGGGTTTGTCGCGGATCTGCAGGGTGCGCATGATGCCGGCTGCCTTGAGGTGGCCGAGTTTCAGCGAGCCGGCCAGGCGGATCGCATCGGACCAGTTCTCGCGGATCAGGCCGGGGTTGATGGTGCCTTTGGCGATGCTGTTGAAGGGTCCGTAGTCGGCTTTGCGGTCGATGCGCCACAGTTTGGCGTCACCCAGGTCGGCCAGCCGCGGGCTGAACTGGTAGCCCAACAGCCAGAACAGGCCGAACACGGCATCGGAATAGGCTGCGGTGTCGGTCATGACTTCCATCGGCTCCAGCTCGGTTTCCTGCTCGAGCAGGAGGGCAAGCAGCACCAGGCTGTCGCGCAGCGTGCCAGGCACCACGATGGCGTTGAGGCCGCTGAACTGGTTGGACATCAGGTTGTACCAGGTCACGCCGCGGGACTGGCCGAAGTATTTTGGGTTTGGTCCGGCATGGATGGCGCTTGCGGGTGCTGTGAAGCGCATGCCGTCCGCCGAGGCGACGTCGCCTGCCCCCCAGAGCCTGGCGAGCGGCAATGCGGCGTGGGCGGACACGATGCGCGCGCTGGCGGCCGCGATGGTGTCGGGGCGGATGAAGTTTTGGGTGACCCAGGCCAGGCGCTCGCGCCGCAAGGCCGGAACCTCCTGCCGGCTGACCGGCTCAATGCCGATGTTGCAGGCCTCGGCGACCAGGGCGGCGCACAGGCTGGTTTCGAACTGCTCAACCTGGGCGTGCCGTTCGCTCAGATGCGTGAAGGCCTGGGCGAAGCCGGTGCGCTGCATGACCTCCAGGAAGAGGTCAGGCATGGCGGCCTTCGGCATTCTGCCCTGGATGGCCGGGCGGAGGGCGCGCAGGGTTTCGGTATCCTCCAGCCGGTCGAGCGGCGCGACAACAAGACGCGTCCTGCCCTGCACGGTCTCAAAGCGCAGGTCGGGGTTGCTCGCTGCCCGCTCGGCCACGGTGCGGTAGGCGCCGTCGAGCAGCTTTGCCAGCCCGGCGATTTCGATGTCGGCATCGAGCGAGCGGTTCAGCGCGCGGCACACAACGAGCTTGGATTCCTGCCAGGTCGTCCCGTCCAGCAAGCCGCGCCGTGGATCGCCATACCGCGTGCCGGGGTTGGCAAAGATGTCGCGGCGCTTGACGGCGGCGCGCCAGGCATCGATCACCGCAAACACATAGGCCTTGGGATCGGCCACGCGGCCTTGCGCATCCAGCGCATGCGCCCGCCAGGCTTTCGGGACCGCCGCCGTGGGCGCGTCGCGCATCTTCGCATTGGACCAGTCGGCGACGCCGGCGAGATAGTCCGTCGCCTCCTGCACCGCCTTGCCGCCAGGTCCGGCATCCATCTGCAGCCGGGTGGCGATGTTGAAGAACAGGCGGCGCGCCCGGCGCCATCGGGTTCGCAGCTCGGCATACGGCTTGGCGTCGTGCGGCCTGGCAATTGCGTCGACCTCAGTCATGGCGGCGACAAGATCGGCACGCGGAAGCCGCTCGAACAGCGCGGTACGCCACTGGTCCAAGGGCAGATCATCCTCCGTGACGACCAGCTTGGCCATGTCGCGCAGCAGGATCGCGG
>JANXXW010000316.1 GCA_025350425.1 Rhodospirillales bacterium | reverse complement strand
CCGCCACCATCTTCATCCTGCTCAACCTGCTTGCCGACGTGCTGTACGTGTTCATCAACCCGCGGTTGAGGGTCGCTTGAACGGGTCGGTCCTGAGCCCGACGCGTCTCGCGGTCCGGCGCTTCCTGAAGCGGCCAGCGGCGGTGATCGGGTTGCTGGTGGTGATCGCGTTTGTCTTGGTGGCCGCTTTCGCGACGTTCACGGCCCCGTTCGATCCGATCGCGACCAGTTGGACTGCGATACGCAAGGCGCCGAGCTGGCAGCATTGGATGGGGACGGACGAGAATGGGCGGGATGTGCTGTCCCGGGTGATTTACGGCGCGCAGGCCAGCATGTTGGCGGGCGTGGTGTCAGTGGCGATCGCAGCCGGGATCGGGGTGCCGATGGGGCTGCTGTCGGGGTTCGCGCGCGGCAAGACGGACATGGTGATCGGGCGCGTGGCAGATGCGATGCTGGCGATACCGTTTCTGGTGCTGGCGATCGCGCTTGCGGCGTTCCTCGGCCCCTCGCTGCGCAACGCAATGGTGGCGATCGGGGTCTCGGCGGCGCCTATCTTCATGCGGGTCGCGCGTGGGGCGACGATGGACGCCGCGACCAACGAATACGTCGAGGCCGCCCGCGCGCTCGGCAATCCGGCGTGGCGGGTGGCGGTGCGGCACATCGCGCCGAACATCCTCGCACCAGTGATCGTGCAGGCGACGCTGGCCATAGCCACAGCCATCATTGCGGAGGCCAGCCTGTCCTTCCTGGGATTAGGCCAGCAACCGCCATCGCCGTCCTGGGGTTCTATGCTGAACTCCGCGCAACGGTTTTTGAGTCAGGCACCATGGCTGGCGATCTTCCCGGGAGCGGCGATCTTCCTGGCCGTGCTTGCGTTCAATCTCGTGGGCGATGGGTTACGCGATGCCATGGACCCGCGCGCGAAATAGCGGGAGACGATGATGGGTAAGTTAAGCCTGGTATACGTGGCGGCGATTTTGATACCGCCGATGGCGGCCATGGCGCAGCCGGCGCGGAACGGAAACATATATGACGGGATAGCGCATCAGCCGACGCGGGGGGAGAGCTCCGTTTCGGGCCAATCCGCGCAGGAATTGCAAAATCTGAACGCCCTCTTGCAGCAGAAGGCGCAACAGGGCGCACCACCACCGGCAAGTGGGAGCAACGTCTATGGCGTGCAACCCGGAGGCGTGGTGCCGATCACGCCGACCGATGGGCACACCGGATCTGACACGACGAAGTGAACGAGAAGCCGGCGCGTCATCGTTTGGCCAAAGCCACGATGTAGTTCATCGCCATATCCCGGCTCATGGTCCATCGGCCATTCACGGGTTCCAACGTCATACCGGCCGCGTCCGACAAGCGGAGGCCGGCCGCGCGCGCCATCGTGCCAATTTCCTTCGGGGTGATGAACTTTCGCCATTGATGCGTGCCTACCGGCAGCCATCGCAGCAGGTACTCAGCGCCGATTTTAGCCAAGGCGAAGGAGCGGGCGGTGCGGTTGAGCGTGGACAGGAAAAGCATCCCGCCGGGTTCCAGTAGATCCGCCAGGATTCGCATGAAGACCTGTGGATCCTCGACATGCTCGATCACTTCCAGCGCGGTAATCACGGGAAACCGCACCCCTTCGGACAGTAGCTCCTCCGGAGTACCCGTACGGTAGGCGAGTCTCAGGTCCTGGCCTTCGGCGTGGGCACGCGCGGCTGCGATTGCCTCCGTTGCGGCGTCCAGGCCGAGCACCTGATGCCCTTGTCTCGCGAATGTCTCGGACGCGATACCGGCGCCGCAGCCGATGTCCAGCAAGCGTCCGCTCGATCCGCCGAACTGCCGCTGGACCCGGTCGGCGATCCAGCCGGTCCGTAGCCCGTTCATCCGGTGCAGCGGTCGCATTGGGCCATCCGGGTTCCACCACTCGGCGGCCATTGCGTTGAAGCGCGCGATTTCGTCCGGTGTGGCACTTCCCTGGCCGGCCCCGTTCCGGCCGCCCACGTCGAGATTGCCCGCTTGCATGTTGATCCGTTCCCCATCGCCAAGTATGTCTGCGACCGCCCACGCCGACCGTCCTTCAATATGGACCCGGCACCAATTCTGGAACACCCGATGGCTCGACTAGTGATGAAATTCGGCGGCACATCGGTCGCCGACCTGGACCGTATCCGCAATGTCGCGGCGCGGGTGAAGCGGGTCCGCGACGAAGGGCACGAGGTCGC
>JANXXW010000284.1 GCA_025350425.1 Rhodospirillales bacterium | reverse complement strand
CACGTTGATGTTGCCGGTAGAGGTGCGGATCATCCCGACCTACTCGGTGATGTCCGATCTCGGGTTGATCAACACCTTCCCCGGGCTGACCATTCCGCTGATTGCCTCGGCGACCGCGACGCTGCTGTTCCGGCAGACGTTCCTCGCCATTCCCGACGAATTGTTCGAGGCGGCCCGGATGGATGGCGCCGGGCCATGGCGTTTCCTAAAGGACATCCTGATCCCGGTCTCGGCGGCCAACCTGGCGGCGTTGTTCGTGATCCTGTTCGTCCTTGGCTGGAACCAGTACCTGTGGCCGCTGCTGGTCGCGACCGATCCCAGGCTCGATACCGTCGTCATCGGCATCGTGAAAATGATCGGGACTGAGACACAAACCGAGTGGAACAAGGTGATGGCGACGGCTGTTCTGGCCGTGCTGCCACCTATTCTGGTCGTGGTTCTGATGCAGCGCTGGTTCGTCAAGGGCCTTACGGAAGGCGACAAGTAGATGGCAACGCTGGTTCTGGAACAACTCCGCAAGAGCTTCGGCCCGGTAGCGGTTCTACATGGCGTGAACCTCGCGCTGGCTTCGGGCGAGATGCTGGTTATTGTCGGCGCGTCCGGTTGCGGTAAATCAACGCTGCTGCGCCTGGTGGCGGGGCTCGATGTGCCCACGTCCGGCCGCATCGTGCTGGACGGGCGAGACGTGGCCCGGCTCGATCCGTCCGCGCGGGACATCGCGATGGTGTTCCAGAACTATGCGCTCTACCCACATATGAGCGTGTTCGACAACATGGCCTATGGCCTGCGGATACGCGGTCTCGCCAAGGGGGATATCGAGCATCGGGTCCATGAGGCCGCCGATATGCTGGGCTTGCGGCCGATGCTGGCGCGCAAGCCACGGCAACTTTCGGGCGGCCAGCGGCAACGTGTGGCGATGGGGCGCGCCATCGTGCGGGAGCCCAAGCTGTTCCTGTTCGACGAACCGCTATCCAACCTCGACGCCACATTGCGGGTGCAGATGCGCGCCGAAATCCGCCGGCTGCAACGCCGTATGGGGGTGACGAGCCTTTACGTGACGCACGACCAAGTGGAGGCCATGACCCTGGGCGATCGATTGCTTGTGCTGCACCAGGGCGTGCCAGTGCAGCTTGCGACGCCGATGGAGGTGTTCGAGCGTCCCGCCAACACCTACGTCGCTGGATTCATTGGGGCACCGGCGATGAATTTTCTCCCCGCGACGCTCACGGGGCAGGGTACCGCGGCGCGCTTCGCGAATGGCGATGTCGTCGGCTTCGCGGACGGACGGCGCGCGGGCGCCGAGGGGCTGGCGCTGACGATCGGCATCCGTCCCGAACATATTCTGCTCACAGCGGAAGGTCGACCGTTCACGGTGGATTTGGTGGAGCCGCTCGGCTCGGAGACGGTGTTGATCGGCAGGCTTGGCGAGGGACAATTGCTATCCGTGAAAGTTGCCGGGACGGGTCCGCGCTCCGAAGCTTTGGCCGTGACGTTCCCGGCCGCCGCATTCCACGTGTTCGACGGGTTGAGCGGGCTGCGCATGGATCCGGTTGCCGGTTAACCCTAGGTTCATCAAGGCAGGCGATACTCCAGCATGATCTCCGCAACGTCGCTCGCCGCGTTCTCGACCCCAGTCACGCCACGACCCCCGCTCGAACAGTTGCGGCCCGCCCGCACGCAAACTGCGGCGGCGCAGACAGTATCACCGCAGCCACCAAGTGCGCCGTCCGCTGTACCGCCGGGCGCGAGATTGCCACGAGGATCTTTGCTGAACCTATCGGTATGACGACCGCGCACGGAAACCACACCTGATCTCCAAGGTGTCCTGAGGGTTTGATCAACCGACTCAAGGGTTGAACTACGCCGATGTATCAGGCACTTTTCTCCGATGTCCGATTTCGTCCGCCAAACCCCGGTCGGGGACAACCGTGAACGCTCGATATGCGCGTCATGCGGGCATATCGACTATGAAAATCCCAAGATCATTACCGGTGCCGTGGTCGTCCATGACGGACACGTATTGTTATGCCGCCGCGCGATAGCGCCCCGGGTTGGCTTCTGGACCTTGCCTGCCGGCTATCTCGAACTGGGTGAGACGGTGGAAGCCGGCGCTTGCCGTGAGGCTTACGAGGAAGCCGAGGCGGACATTCAGTTGGATGGCATCCTTGCCGTCTACAGCATCGCCCGGATCGGCCAAGTGCAGATTATCTTCCGTGCGAGATTTTCGGGCGAACCAGCCTATGCCGCTGGGATCGAGAGCCAGGAGGTTCGGCTTTTCGCGTGGGACGAGATACCCTGGGCCGAACTGGCGTTCCCGTCAGTTCATTGGTCGCTGCAAGCCTGGCGCGACAGCGGAAGTGGCCCGATCGGTGCGCCGCAGGGTAATCCAGGCCCGACGGATAACGGGCCCGAACCCGTGGCGTCTGGCCCTTACCCAGCCGATTCGTCGCGAGATGATGTTATTGGAGCATCCGCATGACCCGTTTCCGGTCATTCAGCTTGGCGCGCTCGCTGGCTGCGGCATCGGCCATTGCGACACCCTTACTGCTCGCCGCGGCCCCGGCCCCCGCCACTGTGATCGCAGGTGCGTTTGAGTTGGCCACGGCTGGCCGGGCGGTCACCGTCCCGGATGTTTCGCAGGGATACGGCTACACGCTGGCGCCGACGCCGAACAACTCGGTCTCCGCTCCCCTGCCGCACGACTTCAACAGCAAGGCTCCCGAATTATCACCTGGCCTGTTCCGTCCGAAGAAAGCCTATGGCGGCGAAGGATTCATCGCCGGTTCCACAGTCCAGGATCAGCAGCAACGCAGGGTGGGCCCGACGCCAGGCATCAACCTGAAGGTTCCCCTGGACTAACCCAACCGGCGGTCGGGCTCTCGCGGGCATGCTGAACGCCATTACTCTTTTCGTCTGCTGTCAGTTCGTCGGCGAGGTCGCCGCGCGCGGGTTGGCGCTGCCGCTTCCAGGCCCGGTCGTCGGTTTATTGCTGCTGTTTGCCGGTTTGACGGTCGTCTATCGACGCGGACGTGACCTGCCGGTGGCGCTCAGAACCACGGCGCAGAGTCTGCTTGGAAACCTCTCGTTGTTGTTCGTGCCGGCCGGGGTTGGTGTGATGACGCAACTCGACGTGCTGTCGGCGAACCTCGTGGCGGTGGCAGTGTCGATCCTGCTGTCCACGCTTGCGGGAGTTCTGGTGACGGGCTGGGTCATGTGGCGCCTCGCGCGGACCGAAGACCTACCCCCGGCCTCATGACGCAGCTTTTCCACCTGTGGGTGTATCTGGAAACCACGCCGTTGCTTGGCTTGGCGGCCACGCTTTGCGTGTGGCGGCTGGCGATGGCGATCACCGCCTGGGCTGGCGGCCATGCCCTGGCTCATCCGGTTCCGATCGCCATAACGATCCTGGTCGTGCTGCTATGGGCGACCGGCACGCCGTACTCGGCCTACTTCCAGGGCGCCCAGTATATCCATTTCCTGCTTGGGCCGGCCACGGTGGCCCTCGCCATCCCGATGCACGCCAACCTCGCCCGCATACGCGCCAGCGCCGGAGCCATCGTGCCAGCGATCCTGGCCGGTTCGGTGACCGCCGCCGTCAGCGCCATACTAATTGCACGCCTGCTCGGCGCACCCCGGGAGATCGTCCTCTCGCTGGCACCCAAATCCGTCACCACGCCAATCGCAATGGGGATCGCCGAACAGATCGGCGGCAATCCCTCCTTGGCGGCGGTATTTGTCCTGCTGACCGGGATCGTCGCCGGCCTGATCGCCGTCCCGGTGCTCCGGTTGATCGGCGTGCGGGATTGGCGCGCCATCGGCCTCGCGGCGGGCACCGCTGGCCACGGCTTGGCGACAGCACGGATTCTCACGATGTCCGAGACGGCGGGTGCCTTTGGAGGTCTCGCGATCGGGCTGAACGGCGTCATCACTGCGATTTTGGTCCCGCTACTGGCGACCTTGCTGGTGAAGTAAGGCTCGGGCGGATACCGAAACATGTTGCTGCGATGCAGTACACTGCTTTCGTGGTCTCGCCACCCAATCGTGGAGCAGGATGTCTTGCAGCTTTAGATCCCGACGAGGGCGATCAAAGGCCGACAAGGCCTCGCGCGAAATCCATCGCATCGAACGCTCGAAGATCGGCTGCCTGCTCTCCAACACCGACCGCGTGGACGGGAAGCGCGAATTCTTCGGCCAAGGCCACCACGATCCCGCCGCGGGCACTGCCGTCCAGCTTAGTGACCGCGAGGCCAGTTACATCCACCATCTCCTTGAACACGTTCACCTGCTGCAGCGCGTTCTGCCCGGTGGTGGCATCCAGCACCAGCAGGATGGAGTGCGGCGCGGTCTCATCCTGCTTCTTCAGCACGCGGATGATTTTTTGCAGTTCTTCCATCAGGGCTGACTTGTTGTGCAGCCGCCCGGCGGTGTCGATCAGCAGCACGTCGGCGGCGTCGGCGCGCGCCCGCACCAACGCGTCGAACGCCAGCCCCGCCGCGTCGGCCTGCGGCGGACCGGCGATCACCGGGGCGCCGCTGCGCTGGCCCCAGATCTGCAACTGCTCGACCGCGGCCGCGCGGAACGTGTCGCCGGCGACCAGCATCGGCTTGAGGCCGCGCTCGCCATAGTTCTGGGCGAATTTGCCTATGGTGGTGGTCTTGCC
>JANXXW010000274.1 GCA_025350425.1 Rhodospirillales bacterium | reverse complement strand
CCGAAATTCATCGTCGCCACATCGAGGCTGCAGATGTGCGGCCTGAGTTCCAGCACATGCGCCAGACGTTCTTCCGGAGACTTGAAGCCGGCGAGCGGGGTGCCGGTATCGGGCGCGAAGCGGGCGCCGGGACCGGTGGTGAGGTTGATAAGAATATCGCTGCCGGCATCGCGGATACGCGCAACGGTCTCGCGGTAGTAATCCAGCCGCATGCTGGGCTTGCCGGTATCGGGATCGCGCACGTGGATATGGGCGATCGCAGCCCCTGCCCTGCGTGCCGCAAGTACTTCGTTCGCGATCTCCTCTGGACTGCGCGGGAGGGCGCGGTTGACATGGGCGCTGTCGGCGCCGCCGGTCACGGCGCAGCTGATTATGGTCTTGGTCATAGGGTCAGTCCTCCATCCACAACGATTGTCTGGCCCGTCACCATTCCGGCGCCAAAGCCGAGAAAGACGATGACCTCGGCGATATCTTCCGGCGTGCAGCGGCGCTTCAGGGCGGCCCGGTCGATGGATTGCTGGCGGCGATTCTCGCCCCACTCGATCTGCCAGGAACTATCCACGGCGCCAGGTGCCACCGCGTTCACGCGCACATCCGGGCCAAGCCCGCGCGCAAGGTTCTTGGTAAGGCTCACCACGCCCGCCTTGGTCGCGCCATAGGCAAGCGAACTGCCGGGCGAATGCAGACCAGCGATGGACGCCACGGAAACGATAGCGCCGCGCGCTTCCTGCAACGCGGGAACGGCGGCCTTGGAGCAGCGGAACACACCCAGCAGGTTGGTCTGCAACAACGTGTTCCAGAGTTCCTCGGTGATGAGGTCCAGCCGACGCGGCTCGACCACCTCACGCACGCCCGGCGTGCCGGCGTTGTTCACCAGCAGGTCGAGGCGACCGAGCTTCTGGATTGCGTTGAGGACCATGGTCTCGCACTCGCCGGCCACCGAAACGTCACCGGGAGCGGCGAGCGCCTGATGGCCCTCGTTGTTGAGGCGTTCGATCGCCTCCGGGCCACGCGCATCGTCTATGAGATGGTTGATGGCGACGGTGGCGCCGAAGCGCGCGAGCATGGTCGCGGTGGCGAGCCCGATGCCGGAAGCGGCACCGGTGACCAGCGCGGTTTTACCGGTGAGATCGAAGCGCATGCTCATGTGCCCTGCATCCGGCCGATTTCGCGCATGGCGCGCTTGAGGGCGAGGAGTTTGCGGTCGCGCTCGCGGAACAGTTCCTCAGGGCTGCGCCCGCCCCAATCGAAATAGCCGCGTCCGGCGATCACCCCCGTGCGGCCCTGTTCGACCAGCTTGTCCAGCGTTTCGGAATGGCCGCGCACGGGTGGCGGCTCGTAGGTGCGATTGGCGAGCACGGCGCGCGACAGGTTCAGGCCGGTGAAATCGGCCTTGGCGTAATGGCCGAGCACGGGAAGGCGCAGGGCCAGGCCGTGGATGATGGCGTCGTCGATATCGGCGATATCGGCATAGCCTTCATCCACCAGCCGGTTCACCTCCAGCGCGATCGCCGTCTGCACGCGGTTCGCGATATAGCCCGATATGAAGCGCTTCATCACCACCGGCACCTTCCCCATGGCGGCGCAGATATCGCGGACCTCCGTAATGACGGCAGGGTCGGTATCAGGGCTGCCGACGATGTCCACGAGATCCACGATATACGGGGGCGTGTACCAGTGGACGATGAGGGTGCGGCCTTTTCGACGTTCCGGGACCAACGGGAAAATGTCGAGGTAGCTGGTGTTGCTGGCAATGATGGTGCCGGGCGCCGCGTGCTTGTCGATTTCGGCGAATAGCGCGCGTTTCGCATCCGGTTGCTCGATAATCGCCTCCACGACGAGTTCCGCGCCTTGGAGGGTTTCGCCAACGGTCGGATGGAGCGTTACAGCCGTCGCCAGTCGGTCGGACGTCCAACCCTCGGCCTCACCAGCTTCAAGCAGTGTGTCGAGCGCCGTTCGCATCAGTGCCGGGGCGCGAGCGAGAGTGGTTGGGTCGCTGTCGGTAAGACGGACATTATGTCCGCCCAGCGCGAACACGAGCGCCAGCGCGTGCCCCATGGTCCCAGCCCCGAAAACGGCGACTTGCATGCGTTTCTCTCCCGTTCACTTGACGCTACGTTCGCCTGGGTCGGCGCTGGGTGCAAGGGTAAGACGATGCTCAGGTTGGTGATGCCTGGGTTGAACTATCTGGACGGCTACGCAGCCGCGTTGGCGCGCGGGTGGTCTCCGGACACTGGGAAAGACGTGAGCGCCGCACAGTTGGCGCAGGTGCGCGCAGACAGGGCGGGGTTCGTAGCGAACATGGCTCGTCTGGACGTAGGCACGCTGGTTCAGCCCGATGGAACGCTCAAGGAACGGATATCGGGGCGGATAGCGTGGTTATGGGACGGCGAGTTCTATGGCGTGATAAATTATCGATATCTGCATGGGACAGAGGACCTGCCGGCCCACGTGAGCGGACATGTCGGATACGCCGTCGTGCCGTGGAAACAAAGACGCGGCTACGCTACGCGGGCGCTCGGGTTGATGTTGCCGATTGCTCGGCAGGATGGACTGCGGCGGGCTCTCATCACATGCGATTTTGATAACGAGGCGTCGCGGAGAGTGATTGAGGCCCATGGCGGCGCGTTCGTGGCAGACGCGCCGCCATTGCAGGATGGCGAGAAACAGAAGCTGGCGTATTGGATACCGACGTAACGCTGCAGACCGTCAGAACCCACAAGCCTGCTTGTAGTGGCCCCGTTCCTTGGGACCGGTCACGGCCCCGCACCAATCCGGCC
>JANXXW010000264.1 GCA_025350425.1 Rhodospirillales bacterium | reverse complement strand
GTTCCAGTGATAGCTCACCGAGACGAGTCCATAGGCGATATAGGTCGGTTTTGCGAGCGGGACGTAAACCCGCCAGATACGTGCAAGCAACGAACTGCCCTCGACACGGGCCGCGTCGTCCAGTTCTTGCGGCACGGTCAGGAAGGTCTGGCGCAGCAGGAAGATGCCGAAGGCGGAACCGAGATACGGGAGCGCTATGGCGAGGATGCTATCCACCAAGCCGAGTTTCGCCATGCTGCGATAGTTCGCGACCAGCAGGATGTCCGGCATCACCATCAGTTGCAGCAGCACCACCGCAAAGATCAGATCGCGGCCTGGGAAACGCATGCGGGCGAAAGCAAACGCGGCGGGTGTGCAAACGATGAACTGCGCCACCAGGATGAGCGTGCAGAGCAGAGTGGTGTTGAGGAAGTAGCGGGCGAACGGTGCGGCATTCCAGGCCTGGGCGAAATTGTGCAGCGTAAGCGGTGCGATGATGTCGAAATGGGCGGCGAACTCGCTGGGATGGAATGCGGTCCATACCGCGTAGGCCAGCGGTAGAATCCAGAGCGCGCCGAGCATCCAGGCGCCGACGATCTCGAGCCAGCGGGTGCTCATCGGTAGTGCACGCGGCGGCCGAGGATGCCGAACTGTATGATGGCGAGCGCACCCATGATCGCCAACAGCACCACAGTCAGGGTCGCCGCCATCGAGGTGTCCCAAAAGCGGAAGCCAACCTCGTAGATGTAATACAGTAGGAGCGTGGTGGCGTTATCCGGGCCACCGCGCGTCATGACAACGATGTGGTCGACCAGGCGAAAGCCGTTGATGACGGCGTTGACCAGCACGAACAGCGTCGTCGGCATCAGGAGTGGCCAAGTAACACGGCGGAAGAAATCCCACCGCGAGGAGCCTTCCACGGAGGCTGCCGCGCGCAGATCCGGCGACATCGCCTGCAAGGCGGCGAGATAGAAGATCATGAAGAACCCGGCTTCCTTCCACACTGCGACGATGATCATCGCCGGGAGCGCGGTCGCGGGATCGCCGAGCCAGTTGTGCCGGCCCAACCCGATCAGCCGGGCCAGGTCGTCGAACAGACCGTAATCCGGGGTGAAGAAAAACAGCCAGATGTTCGCAACCGCGATCATCGGCAGCATGGTCGGGGTGAAATACGCCATGCGCAGAAGCGCACGACCGGGTAGCGCGCCGTTGACCGCGAGCGCCATGAGCAACGCAATGATGACCGAAGCGGGAATGGTGATAACGGCATAGACGAAATTATTGTGCAGGGCGCGCCAGAACACAGGGTCGTCGATCAGGCTGGCGTAGTTTTCCAGGCCGACGAACACCGGGGGGCGGCTGCCTTTCGGGGCGCTGTAGAAGCTGTCGATCAGGGTGGCGATCGCGGGCCAGTGGGTGAAGGCGACAAGCAGGATCAGCGCGGGGAGGATGAGTGCCCATGCCTGCACAGTTTCCGTTTTCACCTTGGGTCACTGATTTTCGTCATTGCGAGAAGTGGAACGAGGCGGAAACCCAGCGCTTCCTGCCATCCATCCAAAGCGCTGGGTTGCCACGTCGCCAAACGGCTTCTCGCAATGACGAAGTTTAGGATCAACAGCTACGCTTTCCGGAACGGCTTCAATATCCGATCAGACTCCACCTGCGCGTCGTGCATCGCTTGGACCGGCGTCTTGGTCCCGTTGAGGCACGCCTGGATCTGGTCCGTCAGTGCCTTCTGAATGCGCTGATTCTCGAACGTCGAGAGTTCCCCGGTGGCAACGGGCAGGAACTCGCGCGCCACGCCCGCCGCCGGGAACTTTGCAACATACGCCTTCAGCGCCGGCGTTTCCCATGCCTCGGGCCGGGTCGCGATATACCCGGTCTTCATGCACCAGTCGGCCGCACGGTCCGGCGTCGAGATGAAGCGGGCAAAGCTCAGTGCCGCCGCGCGCTCATCGGCGTTGGCGTGCTTGAAGAAATACAAATTGCCGCCGCCGACCGCTGTGCGGGGCGCCGTCTTGCCGGGAAGCCCGGCAATGCCAAACGGGAAACCGGCCTTGTCGCGTAAGTTGGTGAGGTTGCCGGTGGTATGCTGGATGATCGCGGTATTGCCCTCCAAGAAGTCGGGCGATAGTTGCGGCCAAGCGGAGATTCCGGTTGGCGTGGCGCCGGTCTCCGACAACGAGCGCCAGTAGGTCATCGCCTCCACCGCCTCGGGCCGGGTGAAGTATGTTTCGGTGCCGGTCTCGTTCATCAGCAGGCCGCCGGCCTGGTAGGTCAGCGTGCCGAACGTCCATTGCGCATTGCCAAGATCGCTGGCGAGCTTGAAACCCCAGCGCGACACGCGGCCGGACGCGTCCTTCTTGGTCAGCTTCTGCGCGGCTTCGGCCAATCCGGCCCATGTCGTCGGGTAGTTCTCCGGGTCCAGCCCAGCCTCGGCGAACGCCGCCTTGTTGTAGTACTGCACGGCGGTAGAGCGCTGGAACGGCACCGACCAGGTCTTACCGTCCACATGGCTGTTCGCCAGGAACGCGGGATAGAAACCGTCCATCCATTTGCGGCCATCCGCGTCGAGACCTATTTCCTCCAGCGAAACCAACACGTCGAGGTCTTGCAGGCTGTGCATCTCGGCCGCGAGGAGCACTGCCATCTGCGGACCCTGACCGGCGCGGATCGCGGTCACCGACTTGGTCAACGCGTCGCCATAGTTACCGGCGTAGACTGGCGTAACGTCGATCCCGCTTTGGCTCGCGAACTCGCGGCAATAGCCGTCGATGATGTCAGCGATCGGGCCGCCGACCGCGATCGGGTAGTACATGCTCAGCTTGACCCGGCCTTGCGCACGGATGGCGGGGGCCGCGAGAGCGACGGCGCTGGCAGCCAGCAACGTGCGGCGATGGATCATCGGGAGGTTTCCTGGTTGTTGTTTTTCAACGTGCGTAGGGGCGCAGGATGCGCGTAGCGGCGGTTTGCGCATCGGCCAGGGCCACGGCGGCCGTCTTGCGGCCGAGCAGGGCCGCCTGCAGTTCATCGTTCAGTGCCTGCGTCACGCGTTGATTGTCGTGGGTCGAGAATTCAGCGACGGCGTAGGGCAACTGGTCACGCGCGACCGCCGCCGCCGGAAAACCCGCGACATAGGCCTTCATCGCCGGTGTCTCCCATGCGTCGGGGCGCACCGCGACATAGCCGGTATCGATGCCCCACTGTGCCGCACGCTCGGGAGTGGTCAGCCATTGCAGGAAACGCAGGCTGGCGGCGCGCTGGACTGGCGTGGCGCTTTTGAACATGTGAAAATTGCCGCCGCCGGTGGGGGTGCCGCGCCGCTTGCCGGCCGGTAGCATGGCAACCCCGAACGGGAACTTGGCGTTGTTCTTGATGTTTGAAAGATTGCCGGTGGTGTGCCAAATCATCGCGACTTTTTCCTCCAGGAAGTCA
>JANXXW010000253.1 GCA_025350425.1 Rhodospirillales bacterium | reverse complement strand
TACGCCTCGGACAGGTTGCGGAGTTGTCCGGCGCGGCGCCCACCGGCCGCCACGCCGCGCTCCATCAGTGCTGCCGCCTCGTCCACGCGCTTGCGGCGATACGCGATCATCCCCTGCAGATGGAGCGCGTCGGGCGCATTGGGCGCGACCGCGAACACATGGCCTAGCAACCGCTCGGCCCGGTCCAACCGCCCCGCGTCGATCGACTCGTTGACGATCTCGAACAACTCGCCCACCGGCATCGGCACGCAATCGCGCGGCATCGGCCGGCTCGCCGCCATCGCTCCGCTCATACCGCTCTCCCAACCCGCTGGCGCATCGCGTAGCATGGGGGCTGCATCACCGGCCAGGACTACCATGCATAATCTGCTCACCGACATCGCGGGCTTGGCAGTCGGTCACGCCACCGACTTTCGCCTTGGCTCTGACGTCACAGCCATCCTGTTCGACGCTCCCGCCATCGCCTCGGTGGTCATTCTCGGCGGCGCGCCCGGTACCCGCGACACCGCCCTGCTGGAACCGGAGATGACGGTGGAGCACATCGACGCCGTCGTCCTGTCCGGCGGTTCGACGTTCGGGCTCGACGCCGGCGGCGGAGCGCAGGCAGCGTTGCGCGAGATGGGACGGGGCTTCATGCTCGGCGCCGTCAACATCCCGCTTGCCCCATGCGCCATCGTGTTCGATCTCGCCAACGGCGGCGACAAGGATTGGGGCCGCTTCCCGCCCTACCGCGACCTCGGCTATGCCGCCCTCCGTGCCGCCAAGCCGGGCGCTTTCGCCCTCGGCTCGGTCGGCGTGGGCACCGGGGCCACCACGGCGACGGTGAAGGGCGGCCTCGGCTCGGCCAGCGCCGTCACCTCGACCGGCCACCTCGTCGCCGTCATCGTCGCGGTGAACGCCGTCGGGACGGCAACCATCGGCGACACCGCGCATTTCTGGTCCGCGCCATTCGAGCGCCATAGCGAATTCGGCGACCTCGGCTGGCCTGCCCGCTTCACACCCACCGATCTCGCGCCGCGCTTCAAGGGCGCTCCTGGCACCAGCACCACGATCGGCCTCGTCGTGACCGATGCGGCGCTGACCAAAGCCCAGTGCAAGCGCCTCGCCATCATGGCCAATGACGGCCTGGCCCGCGCCATCCTCCCCGCTCACGCCCCCAATGACGGCGACACCGTGTTCGCCGCCAGCACCGGCGCCCGCGCGATGATCGACCCGCGCGAACTGGCGGAGATCGGCCATGTCGCGACCCAGGTAATGGCGCGGGCCATCGCGCGCGGCGTGTATGAGGCGACTGCGTTACCTTATCCCGGCGCTACACAAAGCTGGCGCGACCGGTTCGGGCAGGACGGCCCTACCGCCCGCGCAGACGGGGATCGAGCCGGTCCCGCAGGCCATCCCCTAGCAAATTGAGGCCCAGCACCGCCAGCGTGATCGCGGCACCCGGAAACACCGCCAGCAGCGGCGCGCGGAAAATGTAGGTCTGCGCGTCGTTCAGCATCCGTCCCCAACTCGGCTGCGGCGGCTGCGTGCCGAGTCCCACATAGGACAGCCCGGCGTCGGCGATGATGCCGAGCGCGAACTGGATTGTCATCTGCACCAGCAGCACGGCGGCGATGTTGGGAAGCACGTCGCCCACCGCGATCGCCCATCGCGTCTTGCCCACCGCCCGTGCCGCCATCACGAAATCCCGCTGCCAGATCACGATCGCAGCACCCCGCGCCACGCGCGTGAAGACGGGGATGTTGAAGATACCGATCGCGATCATCGCGTTGGTGGCCCCCGGCCCCGCGAGTGCCGTAATCATCACCGCCGTGAGCAACGCGGGGAACGCGAACGCGAGATCGGTGGCGCGCATCGTCACCTCATTCACCATCCCTCCCTTTGCCGCCGCGAGGCACCCGAGCGGGACGCCGATCCCAGCCCCCACCGCCACCGCGATCACGGAGACCGCGATGGAGTTGCGCGCGCCTGCCATGATCATCGACAGCACGTCGCGTCCCAACGAGTCACTGCCCAGCAGATGGGTGGCGCTCGGCGGGGCCAGCTTGTGCAAGATGTCGATGCCGGTCGGCGAGTATGGCGTCCATACCAGCGAGAGCAGCGCCATTCCGACCAGCAGCGCCGTCAGGGCGCCGCCGACCACGAGGCTTGGTTTCAAACCGCCCCGCCGTGACGCAGCCGGGGATCGAGCGCCAAGTACACGAAGTCCACGGCGAAGTTCACCAGGATGACGCTGGCGGCGAGCAGGACGACGAGGTCCTGGACCACGATCAGGTCGCGTTGCGCGATCGCCTGGAGCATCAGCCGGCCCAGTCCTGGCAACGTGAACACGTTCTCGATGATGACGGTCCCGGCCAGCAGGAACGAGAATTGCAACCCGAGGATCGTCACCACGGGAATGAGAGCGTTCGGAACCGCGTGCCGCCACAGCGCCGCCGCCGGCCCAAGACCCTTGGCCCGCGCCGTCCGCACGTAATCTTCGTCCAGCGTCTCCAGCACCGCCGATCGCGTCACCCGCGACAATATCGCCGCCTGCGGCAGCGCCAGTGCCAGCGCGGGCAGCAGCAACGAGCGCAGGGCGGGCAACGGCCCCGCGCCCCAGCCGGCAAAGCCACTCGCGGGAAACCACGCCAGCCGCACCGCGAACAGCAGGATCAGCAGGATGCCCAACCAGAAATTCGGCATCGCCACGCCGAGCTGCGTCACCCCCATGATCCCCAAATCCCGCGGCCCGCCGCGCCAGGCCGCCGCCGCGACCCCCACCGGAATGGCGATCGCGGTCGAAAGCGTGATGGCCATCAGCGCCAGCGGCACGCTGACCAGCGCCCGCTCCCGGATCAAATCCGCCACTGGAACGGAATAGGTGTAGCTCGTGCCGAAATCGCCAGTGGCGAGATGCCCGATCCACGCGAGGTAGCGCCACCACGCCGGCTGATCGAGCCCCATCTGGTGCCGCAGCGCTGCCAAATTATCCGCCTGCGCCCCGGTGCCGAGCATCACCGAGGCCGGATCGCCCGGCAGCACCTCCAGCACGAAAAACACCACTGCTGACGCCGCGAGCAGCGTCAGCAGCAGCCCGATCAGGCGAGGGAGCAATATGCCCGGTCGAGCCGCCCTACTCAGCCCAATGGGCGGCGGTCACGTCGTTGGACGGTACCGGCAGATTGCCCCACATCCCGCGCAACCTCGCGTTCCAAACGCCGATCTTGGGCAGCGTGGAAATGAACACATTGGCCTCGTCGTCGCTCAGCTTGCGTTGCAACTGGCCAAGCAAGGCGATCTGCGCAGCGGGGTCCGTCGCAGCCAGATACTTGTCGTATATCGCGCGATACTCTGGATTCTTGTAGTTGAAGTAATAGCTGTCGCGCGCGTAGATGCCGAGGTCGCGCGGTTCGACATGGGCGATGAGGGTGGCGTCGTAATTGTATTGCTTGAACACGATATCCAGCCATTGCGCCCACTCCATCGGCGCCAGCTTGACCGTGATGCCCACCTGCTCAAGCAACGCCGCGATCACCTCGCCCCCCTTGCGTGCGTAACCCGGCGGTGGGGTCGTGATGGTCATGGTAAAGCCCGGCTTGATCCCCGCCTCGGCCAGCAGGGCGCGCGCCTTCGCCGGGTCATACGGGTAGGCGCCGACCAGATCGACATAGCCGAGATCGCCGGGCATGTAGTGCGAGCCGATCGGCTGGCCAAAACCGGATAATATGCCGTCGATGTACTGCTTGCGGTCGATGGCGTAGGCCAGCGCCCGGCGCACCCGCACATCGTCGAACGGCTTCCGCGACTCGTTCAGCGCCATGACGATCTTGCCCGCGGTGCTACCGACATTGACGGTAAAGCGCTTATCCGCCTTGAACTGGTCGAGCGCCTCGGGCGCCGGGAATTGCGGGAACGCATCCACATCACCCGCCAGCATGGCAGCCGTGGCGGCCGTGGGGTCAGCGATGAAGCGGAACGTGACCGCGCTCAGCTTTGCCTTCTCGCCCCAGTAATCTGGATTACGCACCAGCTCGACGCGGTCACCCTTGGCCCAGTTCTTGAACTTGAACGGCCCGGTGCCGACCGGATTGATCTTGTTGGTGGCCGCCGATTTCGGCGAGATCATCGAGGCGTCGGCCCAGCCCATGTTGAATAGAAAGCTCGCGGTCGGCTGGCTCAGCATGACTACCGCCGTGCGCGCATCCGGGCATTCGGTCTTGGCGATTGCCGCGAACAGCGGCTTTTGCGCGTTCACGCTGTCGGCCGCCGCCGCACGCCCATAGGAGAACTTGACCACGTCGCAGTCGAACGGCGTGCCATCGTGGAACAGGACGCCGGCCCGGAGCTTGAAGGTATAGGCCTTGCCATCCTCCGACACGGTCCAGCTTTCGGCCAACCCCGGCCGGATTTCGCCCTTCTCGTCGATCCGCGTCAGGCCTTCGTACAGATTTGCGTAGGTCACTTCGCGGATCGCCGCTGCGGCCCCCGCCGTCACGTCCAGATGCGGTGGCTCCAGCACCATCCCGACCGAGAGTGTATCCTTCGCCTGCGCCATCGCCGGCAGCAGGAACAGGGCAGCCGCGACTGACAGACCGCGCATCAGGCAATTCCCGAATTGTTTCGGTCCAATTGTGCAATGCGGCGTGATGCGCGGCAACCGCCTGCCTATCTCCGGCTCGCACCCAGGGGATCAGGCCTTCTAGGGAGGTCCAGCGGCGGGATGAGCCTTGCCACGCCAACGCGGCCATGCCGGCCGGGGCCAACGACAGGGTGGGGTCTCTTTTACCGGAGATTTCGAAGGCGAGGCCCTGCGTCCAATCGACCCCTCTCGCACGGGCCGGGGAGCAGCAAGCGCCGGCTTGGTCCGGGACGCGCGAACGCAGGCGGGAACCGGCCGGATGCAGGTCATCCAGAAAATCGAGCGCACGATGCGCGCCGCCTGCGGACAGGCCGCGAGCAGCGCCGCCATCTCCGGATCGGTGGTCACGAGATGCTCGAGTTGGTAGCCATAAACCCGCGTGTCAGGCATCCGAGTGCCCAGCCACGCAAACCCGCGCGGCAGCAGGTTCGGCGCACGCGGCACCCCCGCGCGCCGAACCACCACGCGCCGCTTCACCACGCAGCGTCGCGGAGCGGGCAGCGTGCCGGCTTCGGCGCGCGCTGCCAGCGCCGCGAATTGCCGGCCCAGCCGGCGCAGGTGGTTGAAGATCAGAATGATAAGCGGCCCTGCCGTGCGATCCCGGGCGATGAACTTCGGCACCGTGTGGCACAGCGCGTCGATGATCGAGGCGAACCGGCCGGCAGCGGAGGAAGCAGGGATCGGGATCGACATATCAGGACTTAAAGCCTAAAAACTATCACGTGGCAAGAACATATAGCGAACGTGGTAGCGTCCATGCAGTCGCGTGGTTTGGCTTGGCCAACCGCTGCCGGCTTGCACCCCACCGCCATGTCGGCAAGCTTGCGCCATGTCCGAATCGCCTCCAGGTCCCGTCATCGCCCGTCCCGCCGCCAGCCTGCTCGTGCTCCGCGAGGCGGCCTCCGGGCCGGAGGTCCTGATGGGCCTGCGCGGGGCCGGCCATAAGTTCATGCCCAACCGCCTCGTCTTTCCCGGCGGCGCGGTCGATCCCGGGGATCACGGGGCGCCGGTGGCAAGGCCCCTCCCCATTGGCGTGCTGACCCGGCTGCAACTCTCGGCCACTCCCGAACTCGCCGCCGCCTTGGCCGCGGCCGCCGCCCGCGAACTGGAGGAGGAAACCGCCCTTACGCTGGGCGCCCCGCCCGATCTTGGCGGCTTTGACTACATCTGCCGCGCCGTCACCCCCGAAGCCTCGCCGATGCGCTTTGACGCGCGTTTTTTCGTGGTCGATGCGTCGGCCGTAAGTGGCGACATCGCGGGCTCCGGCGAACTCGAGGACCTCCGCTACTTTTCAGTAGCCGAGGCGCTGGCGCTTGATCTCGCCTTTGCCACGCGCAGCGTCATGGAACGCCTGCAAATCTGGCGGACCATGACACCGCAGGCGCGGCTGGCAGAGACGCGCGTGCCGGTGATCCTCAATCGCGCATGGGTGTGGGAGGGCTGACCAGTTCGGCCAGCAGCAAGGTCCAGGCGCGCATTCCATCGTCGAACGATGACAGACGAAAGAACTCGTTCGGCGCGTGGATGTTCTCGTCTGCCGTCGCATAGGACAGCGTAACTGTCTCGAGCCCCAGTTCCTGCTTGATCATCCCCGAAATCGGCAGCGTGCCGCCGATCCCCACGCGTACCGGCTTCTGGCCATGCACCTCGGCCACCACGCGCTCGATCACGGCCAGGAACGCATCGTCCTCTGGCACGCCGTAGAACGTCGCGCCATCGCGGGTATTGATCACTTCGAGGTCCGCCCAGTCTGGGCAGCGGGCGCCCAGATGGGCCGCGATCAGCTCCACGATGCGGTCGGGCTGCTGTCCCGGGCCGAGCCGGCAGGTAATCTTGGCACGCGCCTCAGCGGGGATCACGGTCTTGCC
>JANXXW010000217.1 GCA_025350425.1 Rhodospirillales bacterium | reverse complement strand
CGGGTTCCGGAACGCAGCGCTTCGCGCCGCTGAACTCCTGGCCCGACAACGCGAACCTCGACAAGGCGCGGTTGTTGCTGTGGCCGATCAAGCAGAAGTATGGCCGCAAGATCTCCTGGGCCGACCTGATGGTGCTGACCGGCAACTGCGCGCTGGAGTCGATGGGGTTCAAGACGTTCGGCTTCGGCGGCGGCCGCGCCGATGTCTGGGAGCCCGAGGAGGACATCGACTGGGGTCCTGAGGACACCTGGCTCGGCGACAACCGCTATAGCGGCGACCGGGAACTCGCCGACCATCTCGGTGCGGTGCAGATGGGGCTGATCTACGTCAATCCGGAGGGGCCGAACGGCAAGCCCGATCCGGTCGCCTCGGCCCGCGACATCCGCGAGACGTTCGGGCGCATGGCGATGAACGACGAGGAGACGGTGGCGCTGGTTGCCGGCGGCCACACGTTCGGCAAGTGCCATGGTGCCGCTGACGCCAGCGAGCATGTCGGGCCGGAGCCAGAGGGCGCGCCGATCGAGCAGATGGGCCTGGGCTGGAAGAACAGCTTCGGCACCGGCAAGGGTGGCGACACGATCAGCAGTGGACTTGAGGGCGCCTGGACCAGCGAGCCGGCCAAGTGGGACAACGGATACTTCGACAATCTGTTCAACTACGATTGGACCCTCATCAAGGGTTCGGGCGGTGCCTGGCAGTGGACGCCGACGAACTCGGAAGCGGCCGGGACCGTTCCCGATGCGCACGACGCGTCGAAGCGGCACGCGCCGATGATGCTGACGACGGACATGGCGTTGATCGTGGACCCGATCTACGCGCCGATTTCCAAGCGCTTCCACGAGAACCCGGAGGCGTTCGCGGACGCGTTCGCCCGCGCCTGGTTCAAACTGACGCACCGGGACATGGGGCCGATCGCGCGTTACCTCGGCCCGGACGTCCCTGCTGAGGCGCTGCTGTGGCAGGACCCCGTTCCCGCCGTCGATCACCCGCTGATCGGGGAGCACGACGTGGCTGCGCTCAAGGCGCGGGTATTGAAGTCGGGGCTGTCCGTCTCGCAGCTGGTCTCGACCGCCTGGAAGTCGGCCTCGACGTTCCGTGGAACCGATAAGCGGGGCGGTGCCAATGGCGCGCGCATCCGCCTCGCGCCACAGAAGGACTGGGCGGCGAACGAGCCGGCCGAGCTGGCGGCGGTGCTGCACACGATGGAGGGCGTTCGGGCCGAGTTCAACGCGGCGCAGTCCGACGGCAAGAAGGTCTCGCTCGCAGACCTGATCGTGCTCGCCGGGTGCGCGGCCGTGGAAAAGGCCGCCAAGGATGCCGGACACGTCGTGGAGGTCCCGTTCACGCCGGGCCGCACCGATGCGTCCGCCGAGCAGACCGACACGCATTCCTTCGCCGTGCTGGAGCCGATCTCAGATGGGTTCCGGAACTATCTCGGCGACGGGCGCGGGCGGAGTGCTGAGGTGCTTCTGGTGGATCAAGCGCATCTCCTCACGCTGACGTCGCCTGAGATGACGGTTCTCGTCGGCGGCATGCGCGTGCTGGGCGCCAATCACGGAGGCTCCGAGCTGGGTGTCTTCACCAAGCGGCCGGGGACGCTGACCAACGATTTCTTCGTCAACCTGCTCGATATGAGCACGACGTGGAAAGCGGTGTCCGGGTCGGATGACCTCTTTGAGGGTCACGATCGCCGGACGGGCGAGCCGAAGTGGACAGGCAGCCGCGTCGACCTGATCTTCGGGTCGAACTCGTTGCTGCGGGCCGTGGCGGAAGTGTTCGGGTGCGCCGACTCCAGCGAGGCGTTCGTGAACGATTTCGTGGCTGTGTGGACCAAGGTGATGAACCTGGACCGGTTCGACGTGGCCTGATCCGGCCGGGTCGCTAAACCGGGGGCTTTGATAAAGCGGGGCGGCGTTTCAGGGATGAGACGCCGCCTTACTTTATGCTCCAGCCGTTTCGTGTTTTGTCAGGCGTGGCGGCATGCATTTCTGGAGCGCATTTGATGGACGACCTCAACGCATTCGTGGCCGGTGAACGCTGCGCGATCTCCGGCGCATCCGGCGGCAAGCTTTCCGGCCTCACCTTCGCGGTGAAGGACCTGATCGACGTCGCGGGTTGGCCCACCGGCGGCGGCAACCCGGACTGGCTACGCGCCAACCCGGTACCCGCGCGCCACGCCTGGGTCGTGCAGACGCTGCTCACCGCTGGCGCCTCGGTCATCGGCAAGACCATCACCGATGAGGTCTCGCTCGGTATCCTCGGGGAGAACGCGCATGACGGTACGCCACTGAACCCGAAAGCGCCCGACAGGGTGCCAGGCGGCTCCTCCAGCGGCTCGGCCTCCGCAGTTGCAGGCGGGCTGTGCGACTTTGCGCTCGGCACCGACAGCGGTGGCTCGGTGCGCGTGCCCGCGAGTTTCTGTGGGCTCTATGGCATCCGCCCCACGCATGGCCGCATCGACTTCTCCGGCATCACCGTGCAGGCACCGAGTGCGGATACCTGTGGCTGGTTCGCCCGCGATGCCGCGACCTTCGCGCGGGTCGGCGAGGTGTTGTGCAATGCGGCGCTGCCCACGCGACTGCCGACGCGTCTTCTGGTCGCCACCGACGCGTGGGGTTTCGCCGACGAAGCCGTGCAGATCGCCCTTACGCCGATGCTCGCACGCCTCTCGACCCTGATCGGCACCCGCGAGGACGTTCTGCTGGCGCCACAGGGCCTGTCCGTCTGGCAGCGGGCCCAGCGCGTGCTCCAGGGCAGCGAGTCGTGGAAGACGTTCGAGCCGTGGCTCGATGTTTACAACCCGCGCTTTGCGTTCAGCGTGGCCCGTAATCTCGTGATGGCATCGATGCTGACCGACGCCGAGCGCAGCGCGGCGGCCCTGATGCGCGCCGAGGCCTGGGCACGGATGCGCCAGTTACTGCCCGATGGCACCATCCTCTGTTTGCCGACCACCCCCTTTCCCGCCCCGCGCCGCGGTTTGCGCAACTCCGAACTCGGGTTCCTGCGCGAGCGCATCAGCTGCCTGACCAGCCATGGCGGCCTAACCGGCGTGCCCCAGCTCAACCTGCCCGGCGCCAGCGTCGACGGCGCGCCGGTCGGCCTATCGATCGTCGGACCACACGGCAGCGACCTCACCCTGATGGCGGTCGCGCTCGCATTCGAGGGAGCTTCGGCATGAACGATATGACTTTGAAACTACCCGACATCGTCGCGGAAGTAAGTGCGCTGTTCGAACGCTATGAGCAGGCGCTGATCGACGGCGACGTGGACATCCTGGATGCGACATTCTGGGACAGCCCGCATACGATCCGGTACGCCGTGCGTGAGAACGGCTACGGCTTTGCGGCGATCCACGCGCACCGCCTGGCAGCCAAGCCAGTCATAGGAGGGTCGAAGGAGAAGCGGATCAGGTTGGAAATCCTGACGCTCGGGCACGACATCGCCACCGTCAATCTCGAATACAAACTTCGTGGCCGCAACGCGATCGGCCGGCAGAGCCAGACCTGGGTACGGATGCCCGATGTGGGCTGGAAGATCATCTCGGCGCATGTCTCGATCATGCCGCCGGAATGAATTGTGGCGCGGAGCCTGTGCGTGCGTTGTCTGCCACCAACGTGCGGCCCGTGCAGCGGCGATAGATTAAACTACGAACCAAATATCGGTCGGAAGGAAGACAGTCGATGAGTTGGCCCCAAAGTAGCGGTGAGTTTCGCCTTGGTGACTTCGAAGTGCAATCCGGCGAGGTGATCCGGGATGCACGTCTTGTGTGGAAGACGCACGGCACGCTGGCGCCCGCCAAAGACAACGTCGTGATCTATCCGTGCAGCTACGGGGCGCAGCATCAGGATCTCGAATGGTTGATCGGACCGGACGGCATCCTGGATCCGACGCGCTGGTTCATCGTCATTCCCGACATGTTCTCGAACGGCCTGTCATCCAGCGCCGCCACCATGGTGGACTACCCGAACGTCGTCACATCCTGGGACAATGTCCAGGCGCAATACCGGCTGCTGTCCGAGCAGTTCGGCATCGAGCGCGTCCATGCGGCATACGGCTTTTCGATGGGCGCACAGCAGGCCTACCATTGGGCCGCCGCGTTTCCCGATCGTGTCGACCACGCGTTCGTGGTTTGTGGAAGTGCGCGAACCTCCGTGCACAACAAGGTGTTCCTCACCGGCCTGATGCGCACGCTCGAGGCGGCGCCGGAACATCTTGGCCGTGGCCGATTCTCCGCCGAGCCGCGCGCCGCGTTACGGGCATTCGCGAACATCTATGCAGGGTGGGCGCTGAGCCAGGATTTCTACCGCGAGAACCTCCACATCACGGCACTCGGGGCGCCGGATCTGGAGACGTTTCTGAGGACGGATTGGGAGGCTCGTTACGACGACAAACGGGCGGCGAATTGCTACGCCCAACTCGTCACCTGGTACAACGGCGACATCAGCGCCAACCCGTTATACGGCGGCGATTTGTCGCGCGCCCTGGCTGCGATCAAGGCAAAGGTGATGCTGCTGCCGGGGGAAACCGACCTCTATTTCCGTGTCGCGGACAACGCGGCGGAGTTGCCGCATCTCGCCCAGGGTGAGTTGAGGCCGATCCCGAGCGTCTGGGGGCACCGCGCCGGAAGTCCGGCCGTGATCCCAGCCGATGCCGCGTTCCTCAAGGCGGCGGTGCGCGGCTGGCTCGGCTGAGCCGTCGCGACGCTGCCCTGTCTGCTTCCGAACGCGCGTGCCGGGGCCACCAGCTTGGCCTTCGTCACGCGGTCGCGGCCACCGCAGCGATGAGGCCGGCCCGATCGGGCTTGGCCATCGCGTTCCGGGGGATGGCGTGCACCCAAACCAGGATCGGCGCCGTCACGCCGGGGACCGCATCGAGCAACGCCTGAACCAGCGCCGATTCCACGAAGCCGTCGCCGCGCACGATCGCGACATGCGCGCGTTGGCCGCCACCGGGCGCCGCCATGGCGAAGGCCGCCGCGTCGCGCACGCCGGGGCTGGCCAGCGCCGCCACCTCGAAGCGGGCCGGCAGGATTTTGACCCCGCCGAGGTTCATTACCTCGTCGATCCGCCCGGCCACGCAGAGCAGGCCGTCTGGCAGCAGCCGGCCAAGGTCGCCCGGATGGAACCAGCCGTCGCGGAACACCTTAGCCGAGGCATTTGGGTCGTCGAGATAGCTGGTGGCCACCTGCGCACCGCGGATGCGGATTTCACCCTGCATGCCGGGGGGCGTGGGCCGCCCGTCCGCGTCGATGATCTCGACCTCGCGGCCTGGATACGCCCAGCCAACCGCGTCAGGCGCGGCATCGAGCATCTCCGCCCGCCCGGTGGTCGCGCCACTGGCCTCGGTTGAGCCGTAGATGATGGTCAGACCACGACCAAATCGGGCCAGTGACCGCTTGGCGAGGGCGCGTGAGACCAGGCCGCCGGCCACGAAAACCTCCGTGTTGGGCATGGTGAAGCCCTCCGGCAGCAGGTCGAGCAACGCCGCGAGTTGGCCTGTCGCCATCACCAGAATATCTGGTTTCAGCGTCGGCAAGGCCGCGCCCAGGGCCGCCAGGTCGGGTGGCCCGTAGACCACCGTGTTGCCGATGGTCCAGCGATAAAGGCAGGACATCAGACCCATGGACGTATCCACGCCAAGCAGCAGCAGCATCCGGGTTCCGACCCTGGCGCCGAACACGGCGCTTTCGTAGGCGCGCGCATGAAGCTCTCCCCAGCTCAGCCCGATCGCCTTGCGGCGGCCGGTGGTGCCGGACGAGAACAGCACCCGGCCCAGTGCCTCGGGCGCAGGGTGTGCGGGAACGATCATCGGACGTGGCCGCCGCAACGCCACTTCCAGCCACTCCCGTGACACATGCACCACAGGCCAGTCCTGCCCATGCTCCAGGTGCGGCGTGTCGGTGACAAGCAGCGTCGGCGCGCGCTCGGGCGCCGGGGTCATGGAGGCGATACCCAGCCGTGCCAGCGCCATCAGCACCAGCCAGTGCGCGTAGGGGTTGGCGATCCGCACCGCCGCCAGCGCGTTCGTCCCCGGTGTGATGGCGGGCGCCAACGCCGCCGCGATCCGGTCGATGTCGGCGTCGAAGGCGGCATAGCCAACCTGGCCGTCCGGGATCACGAACGCGACCGCGTCGGGGGAGAGGCGTGCATGGAAGGTGATCAGTCGGTCGAACATCGTGGCGTCCTCGGAACAAGGGTCAGGCTGGGCAGCCGGCGGCGGCCCAGCCGCGGGCGGCGGCCCAGAGCGGGGCGCCCTCGACGGTGAACCGGGCCGACCGCTCGATCAATGGCACGCTGTCGGCGAACTGGCCCAGGTGGCGCGCGCGCCGGGCCGCAACCTCGTGGCTTTCCTCGGGCGACAGCAGCCCGCTTTCAAGCATCCGGTCCTGGCACCAGAGCATGCGGGCGAGCACGAAGGCCGCGTGGACCACGCCATCCATCGGCCTCGGGTCGGTCCGCAGCGGTGACGCGAAGCGCTCGCTGGCGTCGTTCCCGACCAGCGGCGCGCCGAGCGTATGGCCGAGCAGGTAGGCGTGCGCGGCCTCGTGGGCGAGCGCCTCGGCCATCTCGGCCCGATTCCGCAGCCGGGCGCTGTTCAGCACCGCGGCGCCCCAGAGATAGAAGGTGGACGCGCCGCCGAATCCGGTCCCGCCCGCGTCCGCAGCTTCGCGCGCCAGCACCGTCTCGTGCGACAGGCAGTCGATCTCTCCCAGCAGATCCGGCGCGGCGCCCCGCAGAAGGCTGGTGGCGGCGGCGTGCAGCGCCCGCCCGCGCGCCAACTCCGCCGCGTCCACGGCGGCGATCCGCACCGGTGCGCCGGGATCGTCGTCGAGCGCCCGGGCATATACGTCAGGCAGCCCCGCGCCCAGAGCGCCGGCGTCGAGCGTGACGACTTGGGGCAGGGCCACCTGCCGGTTAGCGTCCCGCAGCATGGCGTCCATCGACCAACGCGCCGCACCCTGGTCGTCCGCCAGCACCGCCTCGACCAGTTCGGCATAGAGCGCGAATAGTACGGGCCGAACCGGATGGTGCCGCACGGTCGCGAGCAGCGCCGCTTGAGCGCCGGGCGGTGATGCAAGGAAATCCGCACAGGCCACGAATACCGTCTCGAGACTTTCGGCCAACACGGCGCGGACGCGAGAATCCAGGCCGGCCGCGCGGGCCGGATCAGGTCTGAAGCCGGTCACAAATTCCCTTGCATAACAATGTTAAAGCCGAGGTAGATCAATAACAATGATATACATTGCAATAGTACTGCTTGCAGCATAAACACTTTGTTCATAATACAAAACAATGCTGCCTGTTGGAGTGTCGATTGTCCATTTCCATGCTGAAACGTGGCCGCCTGCTGAATTCATTCCTGGTCGGGTTCCGTCCCGGAGTGGGCGGCGGGGGCCTCGAGCGGATCGGGGCGGCCAAGGTCGGCGGTCCGCAGATTTCTGGTCCGGGCACCGCCACAGTCGGGCAGAATAAGCCGACGCCAATCACCGGCGTACAGCTCACATATGGCAACCCAAATAACACGGTGGTGCTCACCGACACGAACGGTCTGCTGTCCACGGCAGGGGTTGCTGGCGGCACCACCACCCTGACGATCACGGGCACGGTGGCGCAGATCAATACGGCCCTGAGCACATTGACCGACACCGATGCCGTGCTCGGACCCGACACGATCTCGATTGCTGTGAACAATTATCCTACCTCCAGTATCGCGGTAACAACGACGCCGGATCTGTTCCTCGCCGCCAC
>JANXXW010000184.1 GCA_025350425.1 Rhodospirillales bacterium | reverse complement strand
TTCAACCAGCACCTTTACGGTGCCGTCGGGCAGCTTGAGCAGTTGAAGGATGGTCGAGACCGTACCCACGCGATAGATATCGTCAGTGCTGGGATCGTCCTGGGCAGCATTGCGCTGTGCGACGAGCAGGATCTGCTTGTCTTCCTTCATCACCGCTTCAAGCGCACGGACCGACTTCTCGCGACCCACGAACAATGGCACGATCATGTGCGGGAACACGACGATGTCCCGCAACGGCAATACGGGCATCAGTTCCGCAGTCTCATCCGCAGGCTTCTGGGCGGGAGCAACGGCTGCAACCTTGCGCACCGGCTTTTGCGCGGCGGCGCGGACCTTCTTGACGGTCGCTGGAGCCTCGTCGCGGGCTACCGCAGCAACAGGCTTGGCACGCGGCTTGGAAGCAGGCTTCCCGGGGGGCTTGCCACCGGGCGGACGCTTAGAATCACTCATTGAAATGACCTCCTAAAGGACAGTCTGACGGGGGTCCGCCCCGGGCATGGGCACGGATCATCCTCACCGACATCTACCCGGCTGGCTATTGCCAAAAGCCGGGTGGTTCGCCGAACCTGTCGGGAGAATATTTAAGGATATCGGCTCGCCTCCCGGCGAGCACAAGGCACGTAACCAATTCCGCGCAAAGCGGCGTAAGTAGGATCAGGCGGAAGTCTCTTTCCGCTCCTGGCCATACAGAAACAGCGGATTGGCCCGGCTTTCAGCCACTTCGCGGTTCACGACAACTTCCTCGACCCCGTCGAGACCGGGTAGATCGAACATGGTAGTCAGCAAGATATTTTCCATGATCGACCGCAGCCCACGCGCTCCGGTCTTGCGGCCAATCGCCCGTTTCGCCACGGATGCTAGCGCATCTTCGGTAAACGAAAGCTTGACGCCTTCCATCTCGAACAAGCGCCCGTATTGCTTGACAAGAGCGTTCTTGGGCTTGGTCAGGATTTCGATCAGCGCCGGCTCGTCCAGATCCTCAAGCGTGGCCACGACCGGGAGGCGGCCGATAAACTCAGGGATCAGCCCGAAGCGAAGCAGATCTTCCGGCTCGACTTCCCGCAGGATCGCGCCAGTCCGGCGTTCGTCGGGGCTCCGCACCTCGGCGCCGTAGCCGATGCCCGACCCCTTGCCACGCGCACTGATGATCTTTTCCAGGCCAGCGAAGGCACCACCGACGATGAACAGGATGTTGGTGGTATCGACCTGAAGGAATTCCTGCTGAGGATGCTTCCGACCGCCTTGGGGCGGCACCGAGGCAACGGTGCCTTCCATAATCTTGAGCAACGCCTGCTGCACGCCTTCGCCGCTCACATCCCGCGTGATCGAGGGATTGTCGGATTTGCGGCTGATCTTATCGACCTCGTCGATGTAGACGATGCCGCGCTGTGCCCGCTCCACGTTGTAGTCAGCGGCTTGCAGCAGCTTGAGGATGATGTTCTCCACATCCTCGCCGACATACCCGGCTTCCGTCAGCGTGGTGGCGTCCGCCATAGTAAAGGGCACGTCGAGGATGCGCGCCAACGTCTGGGCGAGCAGGGTCTTACCCGACCCGGTTGGCCCAACAAGCATGATGTTGGACTTCGCGATCTCGACGTCATTGTTCTTCGCGCCATGTGCCAACCGCTTGTAATGGTTGTGCACCGCGACGCTCAGAACCTTCTTTGCGTGCTGCTGGCCGATGACGTAATCGTCCAGCACCTTGCATATCTCTTTCGGCGTCGGCACCCCGTCGCGCGACTTCACGAGATGGGTCTTGTGCTCTTCGCGGATAATATCCATGCACAATTCGACACATTCGTCGCAGATGAACACGGTCGGGCCGGCAATCAGCTTGCGAACCTCGTGCTGCGACTTCCCGCAGAACGAACAATACAGCGTGTTCTTTGAGTCGGTCGGCTTGCTCATATGCACTCCTGCCCCGGACGACCGGGACTCAATACGGAAACTCTAAACCCTGGAACCCAAGACGGACAAGCGCCGCCTTGGGCGTGGTGGTATGGCGCTGGTCTCAGGGCTTGCTGTCGCCGTCCGTGGGCACTGGCCGGTTATCAACGACCTCGTCCACAAGACCGAAATCTCGTGCCTCGGACGCCGACATATACGTGTCGCGCTCAAGCTTGCCTTCGATTGCCGCGAGCGACTGGCCTGTGTGCTTGGCGTAGATCTCGTTCAGCTGATGCCGCAGCGTCAGGATCTCACGAGCCTGAATGGCGATGTCAGCAGCCTGACCCTGGGCGCCGCCCGAGGGTTGATGCACCATCATGCGGGCGTTCGGCAACGCATAGCGCTTGCCGGCGGCACCGGAACACATCAACAGGCTGCCCATGGATGCGGCTTGGCCGATGCAGACGGTGCTGACCGGGCTGCGGATATACTGCATCGTATCGTAAATGGCGAGGCCGGCTGAGACCACGCCGCCTGGGCTGTTGATGTAGAACGCTATGTCCTTGGCCGGGTTCTCACTCTCCAGGAACAACAACTGGGCACAGATAAGCGCGCTCACGTGATCGTAGACCGGCCCGGTAAGGAAAATTATCCGCTCCTTCAACAGGCGCGAGTAGATGTCGAATGCCCGCTCGCCCCGCGCGGTCTGTTCGACCACCATGGGAACCAAGCCGCTGTCGTAAATCTCGACGGGATCACGATCCCTCATAACTTAACCTTCCTCGTCCTGTGTCATGCGCCCGCCCGGAAATGGACGTGCCGTAGCGGCATCATGCGTCAGTTTCGTTAAATAGGCGCCAACGACCCCGCTTCCAGCGTCAGGCGGCTTCCCCGGACGTTTGGCCAGCCACATCGGCGATCGTCTCGGTCGCTGCTTCGTCGGGTTCGCGCCCAAGTTCCTCAGGTGTGACCATCGTTTCCGTGACCTTGGCCAATTCCAGCACGAAATCGACCACCTTATCTTCGAATATCGGGCCACGAAGACCCTCGGCACCTTGCGGGTTCTTGCGGAAGAACTCCATTACCTGTGCCTCCTGGCCGGGATAGCGGGCGGCCTCGGTCCGCATGGCGCGGGTCAGTTCGTCCGACGTGACGGTGATCGAGTTGACCCGGCCGATCTCGGCGAGCAACAGACCGAGGCGAACGCGGCGCTCGGCGATACCACGATACTCCGTCCGCAGGGTTTCATCGTCCTTGCCGGCGTCGTCGGTATCGACCTGGCCCTGCTTGCGGTCGGCTTCGACGCGTTGCCAGATCTGGTCGAACTCCGCCTGCACCATGCCGGGGGGAACCTCGAACGTGGCGACCTTGGCGAGAGCGTCGAGCAGTTGGCGCTTTACCCGCATCCGGGACAGCTGGTCGTATTCGCGCTGCACCTGCTGGTTCAGCACATCGCGCAGCTGCTGCAAGCCTTCCAGGCCGAGCTTCTGGCCGAGATCGTCGTCGATCGCAGGAAGGACGGACTTCTTCAGCTTCTTGGCGGTGATATCAAACGTGGCCGCCTTACCCGCCAATTCCTTGGAGCCGTATTGCTCGGGGAACGTGACGTCGATGACGCGTGTCTCACCGGGGGACATGCCCTCCATCTGCTCGGTGAAACCCGGAATGAAGCCGGCACCGCCGATTTCGACGTCCACATCGGTACCGGCGCCGCCCGCGAACGGGGTGCCGTCGATCTTGCCTTCGAAATCGACGGTCAAGAAATCACCGGTGGCGGCAGGACGCGGCTCGGTCTCCTCGACCAGCTCGCGCTGGCGGGTGGCGATGTCGTGCAACGCCTTGTCGATGGTCTCGGGTTGCGGCTCGGCCTTCATGCGGGTGACTTCGATCGCGCCGAAATCGGGCATCGGCACGTCGGGCAGCAATTCGACCTCGACCTTGAATTCAAGGTCTTTGGTGTCCTCAATGCTGATCACGTCTACTTTGGGCTGCATCGCCGCGCGCAGGCCGCGATCGCTCAAAACCTGCTGGGTGGCCTCGTTGACGCTGTCCTCGAGCACCTCGGCCGAGACGGCCGTGCCGTAGCGCTGCTTGACCACGGGCAGCGGCACTTTACCGGGCCGGAAACCTGGCAGCTTCAGCGTCTTGCCCAACTCGGCCAACCGCTTTCCGCGCCGCGTCTCGATGTCGGCGGCGGGAACGATTACGGTGTATGCGCGCTTCAGCCCTTCGGAGAGCGTCTCGGTAACCTGCATCTGTCTGAAATCCTCGGAGTCGGCGGGTGGTGCGGGCGAAGG